>JASJCB010000169.1 GCA_030066195.1 Acidobacteriota bacterium | reverse complement strand
ACACGATATACTGCAGGGACATCCAAAGTTGAAGCATCAAGAGCGTGCTTAACGGCATGGGGTGTGTTTGTTTGCGATGGAGGAACCCAAAGCCTAGGCCGTGCACCAACCGTTTTCCGAAGGCCATCTCTCTCGCGACTTTGCCCGCATGATCTTGCCTTCGGTACCGGCTCTTTCATGGCGTTGGATATTGGTTTGTCCGGCGCGAACCAACCCCCACCATGCCGGTAAGCACCTTCTTTCCATGCATTCAGGTCATTGTCCCGACTTCAGGTCGTTTTACGTGGGGGCCGGTTCACGCTACTTTTCCGGTTTGGGGGCCCCTGCCGTGTCGTAGATGATGGTTAGTTCCGCGATCCTTCCCGTCTCGTCGAAGCGGAGAAGGTCTACACATTGGAAGGAACGCACCTCGCCCGTGGCCAGGGTCCAGCGGTAGGTAAAAGCCAGGGCTGCTGCTAGCGGATCGGTGGGGTCGATGTAGGTGGTTTGGTAGGTTAACTCGGAGGAACGGGTAGCCGCCAGCAGGTCCGGGTAAAAACGCGACGCCGGGAGGGTTCCGTAGAGGGGCGAATGCACCACCGCGTCCGGGGCGAACAGGGTCAGGAGATTTTCCAGGGCGCCGGCGGACAGGTAATCCAGGTATCGGCGGGCGATGTCTTGTCGGTCCATGAGACTGCTCCTTATGAGCGTATCATAACGCAAAACGTCGTTATGATCCCTCACCTTCGTTTGGTTTTTGCGATATTCGCGATTTTGGAGATTGGTCCTGTTTTTTAGTGACAAGCCATGTCCGTCGGCTTACGTCTTTGCTAAAGGTTTCTTCAATTAGTTAGCTCTATTACAGGTTGACGCATACCGCCGGTATGGGAGAAATGCGGAATGGATTACCGGATTTTGTTGTTTTATGGTATTGTGACCTTAGCTTCAGTTGATCAAGGACCTCATACCGGCGCACCCACCCGGTTTGCCGTTATGGATACACCCCTTTGAACGAATAATTCCCAAAACCTGCGAACAGGCTATGGAGGAGTGGAGAATATGCGTAGAATGCTCTATGTCCTTGGGTTTAGCGCGCTACTTACGCTTAGTGTGACAGCCCAGGACCTGACCGTCTCCGGTAAAGTGGTCATGGAAGGTTCCGGTGACCCGTTACCCGGTGTGGTTGCGCTTGTCAAGGGCACCAACTTTTCAACGGTGACCCGAGGTGACGGCACCTTTAAAATTACCATCAAGGGGAAAACCCAGGTGACGCTGGTGTTCAGCTTGCCCGGTTTCGATCCCGCGGAGAAAACAATCGACGGCTCGACGGAAAACCTTGTGGTCGAGTTGGAGGAATCACCCCTCAATATTCGTGAGGACATTGTGGTTACGGGTTTTGCCACCACGGTGAAACGCAAGAACCTGGCAAACTCGGTAGCCGTGGTCGGCGCCGAGGAACTGTCCAGGGTGCCCGTGCAAACCTTGGAATCGGCCATCGGCGCCAAATTCACGGGCGTCCAGGTGCGCGCCAATTCCGGCGCCCCGGGCGGCGGCATGCAGGTGAAACTGCGCGGTATCGCTACTATCAACGGTTCCTCGGATCCCCTGTATGTTGTCGATGGTGTCATCATCTCCAACGCGGCCATCCAGTCCGGCGTCAACTTCGTGACCGCGGCGGCAGCGGCGGGCAGCGCCACGCCCCAGGACAACCCCTCCAACCGCATCGCCGACCTCATTCCCTCGGATATCGAAAGCATCGAAATCCTGAAAGGCCCCTCGGCGGCTGCCATCTACGGTTCCAAGGCATCCAACGGCGTGGTCATCATCACCACCAAGCGCGGCGCCGCCGGCACCATCAAGTACGACCTCAACGTGCGCTTCGGTCAGCGCAGCCTGATCAAAAGCCTGGGCAACCGCATCTTCACGCGTGAAACCGCGGCCATTTTCTCCAACGGCGCGGAGCGCTTCGACGCGGTGGCCAATGCCGACGGAACTTATGATCTCTTCGACCTGGAAGATGCGCTGTACGGCAATACGGGCAGCATCTACGACATGAACTTCAGCGCGCGCGGCGGCACCGAGAAGACCGATTTCTACGCTTCCGGTTCCGGCTTGGATGACGAAGGCATCATCCTGAATACCGGCTATATCAAGAAGGGCATCCGCCTGAATGTGGGTCACCGCATCAATAACCGCTTGAAGTTCGACATTACCACCAACTTCGTCAAGAGTACGTCGGATCGCGGTTTGACCAACAACGAGAACAACAACGGCGTCACCTACGGCGTGACCATCGCCCAGACGCCCAACTTCGTCAACCTGGCCCCGGCCAACGACATTTTTCCCCGCAATCCCTACGGGAACTCCAACCCGTTGCAAACCGCCGCTTTGATGACCAACCGCGAGATCGTCGAACGCACCATTCTTTCGGGCCGTGCGGATTGGCTCATCTACGACGGCAGTAACCAGAGCCTGGAGTTCACCGCGGTTTACGGTTACGACTTCTTCTCGCAGGAAAACGAGGGCATTTTTCCGTCCGAATTGCAATTCGAGGCTGACAAGTCCACGGGCCCGTCCGGCACCACGGTGCAGGGCACCGCCGACAGCGAGAACTCCAATATCGCCTTCAACCTGACCCACACCTACTTCGGCGGTGAAAACACGACCTTCACCACCTCGGCCGGTCTTCAGTACGAGGAGCAGGACGCCACGCGCGTGCTGGTGGTGGGCGAGGGCCTCCTGCCCTTACAGTCGAATATCAACACCACCGCCGTCATCTCATTCAACGACGAACTCCGCGTATTACAACGGGACGAGGGTTGGTTCATCCAGGAAGACATCCAGTTCGGCGAGAACATCTTCGTGTCCGCCGGCGTTCGCGGCGACTCTTCCTCGGCCAACGGCGATACCGGTAAATTCTACATCTTCCCCAAGGGCGCCTTCTCCATTCGCCTCTCCGAGTACGATTTCTGGGAGCCCCTGAAGAAGACCTTCAACGAATTCAAGTTCCGCATGGCCTACGGTCAAACCGGCAACCTGCCCGCACCCGGTCGTAAGTTCCGCTCCTTCGATGTGGTCAATATCGGCGGTACCGGCGGCCTGCTCATTGACCCGATTCGCGGCAACCCCGATATCGAACCCGAGGAATCCACCGAGCTGGAAATCGGTTTCGACGCCGGTATTCTGGACGACAAAGCAACGATCGAATTCAGCTACTACGAGCAGGAAATCGACAACCTGATCGTGCTGCGCGAGCTGTCCGCTTCCTCCGGCCAGTCCCGCGAGGCGCTGAACGGCGGCGAAATGGAAGGCGACGGCATCGAGTTGGCCGTGAACCTGTACCCGGTGCGCTCGGATAATTTCGACTGGTCGGCACGCGTGAACTACTACACCAACGACAACACCATCACCCGCCTGGATGTGGATGCCTTCGACGTACAGGGCGGCGGTTTTGCCCGCGTCCTGGGTGTGCACCACATCGAGGAAGGCGCCTCGGCCACCCAGATCAAGGGTATCGAAAACGGGGCGTTCATCCAGCTGGGCGACGAAACCCCCGACTTCCAGATCTCCTGGGATAACTATTTCCGCTACAAGGACTGGACCCTGACCTGGCTGCTGGACTGGCGCGAAGGCGGCGATGTAATCAATCTGACCAAGCTGCTGAGTGACCTGAACGGCACCACCGCCGACCTGGATACGGCTGAAGGCCAGGCTCGTGCGGCGGCCTTCGGCACCACCACCAGCCAGTTGATCGAGGACGGCGGTTACATGAAACTGCGCGAACTGAAACTGCAATACACCCTGCCCAAGGATCGCGTACGCGGCCTTTTCGGCAACGCGCTGGATTATGTACGTCTCTCGTTGACCGGCCAGAACATTTGGACGGAAACCGACTACACCAGCTACGACCCCGAGGTCTCCAACTTCGGCAACCTGGCCATCGGTTCCATCGAAGTGGCCCCGTTCCCTACCTCGAAGGCATGGTACTTCGAGATTTCTACCGGTCTATAAGGAGAGGTTGAATCATGACGAAGCTAGACATAAAAGCATTTCATGCGGCAGCCGTCTTCACGGTTTGCCTGTTACTTGTCGGTTGCGGCGGCGACCAGGACTTCGACGACCCCAACAACCCCACCGTTGACGGCAACGCCGCCAATGTTCAAAACATGATCTCCGGTATGGAAGCCGGCATGCGTATCGATGTGGACTTCTACTATCAGGCGACCGCCATCATCGGACGCGATTCCTACTACTTCCAAACCGCCGACCCCCGCTACACGGGCGAGCTTTTGGAAGGCCCCATCGACGCGGGCGGTTTCCTGGTGCAGCGGACCTGGGGAGATCGTTACCGGGTGATTCGCAACGGCAACCTGTTGCTGGACCGCTTGCCCACTTTCGGCTTGTCGGCCGACCAGGAAGCGGGCGCGCGCGGCGTTGCCAAAACCTTCCAGGCCTACCAGTTCCTGCTGAACCTGAACTACACCTACGAAAACGGCATTCGCACCGATGTGGCGGGTGATGTCCCCGGTCCCTGGGTTTCGTTGGCGGAAGGGCAGCAGTTCATCTCGAACCTGTTGGACGAGGCCTTCAGCGATTTGCAGGCGGGCGGCAGCAGCTTTGCCTTCGAACTGACCTCCGGTTTCGCGGGCTTTGACAGTCCGGCAACCTTCGCCACCTTCAACCGCGGCCTCAAGGCCCGCGTGGAAGCCTATCGCGGCAACTGGCAAGCCGTGCTCGATGCCCTGACCGGTTCCTTTGTGGACAGCGCGGAAGGCGCAAGCATGGCGACCGGCGTCTATCACGTCTTCGGCAGCGCGGCCGGCGATGTGCTGAACTGGGCTTTCGACAACCAGTCGGCCAACAACATCCTCTGGCTGGCTCACCCGTCCTACCAAACCGATGCCGAGCCCGGCGATCTGCGCTACAGCGAGAAGATCAACGAGCGCGACATCGTCAACCGCCTGGACGGCCTGGAATCGAACCTGGGCATTACCATCGCCGCGCTCAACACCTCGCCCTTCCCCATCATGCGCAACGAGGAACTGATCCTGTTGCGGGCGGAAGCCAATATCAACCTGGGTGACGTGGCCGCCGGCGAAGCCGACCTGAACGTGGTGCGCGTCGCCGCCGGCTTGGGTCCGGTGGTGATCGGCTCGGTGGAAGAGGGCATTACCCAAATGCTGCACGAACGGCGCTACTCGCTGTTCCTGGAAGGACACCGCTGGATCGACATGCGGCGTTACGAGCGACTGGACCAGTTGCCCCTGGATCGCGGTGTGGACGATGCGGGTCCCGGTCGGGGTCCCGATATCGTCATTCGTCAGATGCCGCGACCCGCCAACGAGTTTTAAATCAATTCACTATCAGGGGTCGGGAAACCGATTTTCCTGGAGAGAGGGCGTCCAATGGGCGCCCTTTTTTGTTGAATCCGGCGGCAGGTTCCACGATCGTTTTATTCGGGTTTCGGGAAGACGACACCACCCTTGGGCAGCCACCACTTCACCACTTCCACGGTGAGCCGTCCGGCCTTCACCGCGGGATCGGCCTCGGCCAGTTTGCGGACCTCTTCCTGACTGAGCGCTCCGTCGTAGAAACAGATACCGCGTATGGGATGATCCGGCGATACCTCAAGAGGACCCGCCACCTTCATCTTGCCCGAGGCGCGCATGTCGGACAGGTGTTTGAGGTGTTTGTTCTGAATGTCGGCAGCCTCGGTTTCGTTTTGAGAGCGGACTTCGCCCTTCTTCAGCAGAACCAGCCACCAGGTATCGAATTCTTTGGGTACATGACTTTCTTCTGCCTCCTGTGCAAGGGCCGGCGTCAGGCAGCACAGGAGTAATACCGGTGAGCACAGGATTTTCACGGTGTGTTGCCTCCTGTAATTGCAATGGAGCCGAGACCGGCATGTGCGGGCGCAAGGCTCGAATATTCGGTTTCAGGGGACGGATGAGACGGGACCGGCGGTCCCGTCTTCTTTCGGTCATATGGTTTTCCTTCGGCTTTAGAAGCCGAGAGGGTAGAGGTAGCGGCCCATCAGTTGCGGCCACTTGCGGATCAGTTTGCCGCTCGGCAAAGCGGTTGCGCCGGAGGACTGGGACTCGTTTTTCTCCCATTCGGCGCGGTCCAGCTTGGTCAGCGGATCCTTTTTGGCTTTTTCCAATTGCTTGTTGATCTTGGTCAGGTCCGTCATGGCCGTGAACTTCTCCAGGGTGCCGGCAACGCGGCCTTTCAGGGTCTCCATCTGCGTCAACTGGTTGGCCGTGGGTCGACCCATGTAGCCCGTGACCGCGCCGTAAAGGTTGATCACGTCGTCGCGCAGGCGTTCCTTACTGGAGAAAATGGTGTTGTCGGGATCGACGATGGTGTCGCGCAATCCTTCCATGTCGGTTTTCAGTTGATTCAGCGCCTTGTAGAGCTTGCTCTTTTCCTTCCGGCCCTTCATACGGTCTTCCACCTGTGTGGTCAGGTCGTTGATGCTGTCGGCGGCAAAGGCCAGATCGATTTGGGCGTTGTACAGTTCCATAACGGTTTTGTGTTGCAGGTCGCGGTCCTCCGGTGAGTGATTCACCAGGCGGTGCGGCAACAACTCAACCTTGGATTCGTAGGTCTTTTTGCCCTTGATCAGCTTCACCGTGTAGGTGCCCTCGCGCACCATGGGGCCCAGGAAGGCGCCCATCGCCAAGCCGCTGGATCTGGAGACCCGGGGCGGTTTCAGTCGCATGGACCACTGGATACGGTTGATACCGCGACGCTTACCGCCGGGCAGGGTCGCCGTCAATTCACCCTGATCGTTGTAGATCTCTACCCGAAGCTTGCCGAAGATGTGGCGCTTCTTCAGGTAATAGGTGATGTTCAGGCCCTGCGGCGCGTTCTGGGCGGTGAAGGTGTCGGAGCCGCCGTAGTTGAAACCGAAGCCGGAGGTGGTGGTACGGCTGGCCCGCGCGGGCAGCAGGACCGCGTTTTCCGCGATGACTTCCGGGGTCAGGGCGCGGATGGGGCTGATATCGTCCACGATGTAGATGCCGCGACCGTGGGTACCTATCACCAGGTCGTGCTCGCGCTGCTGGAAGACCATGTCCTTGACGGGCGCCTTGTCGGGCAGTCCGCCGGTGAAGAGAATCCAGTTGGCGCCGTCATCCAGGCTCACATACATGCCCATTTCGGTGCCCAGGAACAACAGTTTGGGGTTCACATAGTCCTGGCGGATCACATGACAGTAGGATTGGATGTTGTCGGCGCTCAGCGAGGTCCAGGTCTTACCGTGGTCCGTGGTTTTGTAGACATAGGGCGTGCGATCGCCGGTGCGGTGGCCGTCGAAAGTCACGTAGGCGGTCGCCGCGTCGTGCGGGCTCGCCTCGACCATGGAAACCCAGGTATTGGCGGGCAGGTCGGGAACATTGCCGACCACGTTGGTCCAGGTCGCGCCGCCGTCGGTGGTTACTTGCAGGTTGCCGTCGTCCGTGCCGGCCCAGATCACGTTTTTGTCCTTGGGCGATTCGGCAACGGTGAAGATGGTGCAGTGGTTCTCCGCGGTGGTGTTGTCCGGGGTCAGGCCGCCCGATTCCTCCTGACGCTGCTTCTGGGGATCGTTGGTGGTCAGGTCGTCGGAGATGCGCTTCCAGCTGTCGCCCATGTCCTCACTGCGGTAGAGGTATTGGGAACCGTAGTAGATGGTACCGCTCGTGGGGCTCTGGGCAAAACCCGCGTTCCAGTTGTAACGGTCCTTGGCCATTTCCGCCTCGGGAAAGGGACGGATGTCCTTCTGCTCGCCGTTCAGCTTGTCAAACCGGCGCAACTGGCCGCCCTGGTAGGTCCAGTAGATGTAACGGGGATCGGTTTTGTCAGCCGCCACGTGGAAGCCGTCGCCGCCGCCCACGCGCTGCCAATGAGCGTTGGTAATGCCGCCGGAGGCATAGGAGGGCGCCATCCAGGAACCGTTGTCCTGCAAACCGCCGTAGACGTTGTAGGGGATTTCGTTATCGGCGCTCACGTGGTAGAACTGCGAGGCCGGCAGGGTGGTCAGGAACCGCCAGGTCTTGGTTTGATCGTAGGAGATGTAGATGCCGCCGTCGGTGCCCACCACCACGTGCTTGGGATTGTCGGGGTTGATCCAGATGGCCTGGAAGTCAGGGTGGATGCCCCCGCCGAACATGCTGCCGCCGAATGATTTGCCGCCGTCGGTACTGACGGTGATGGAGAAGGAGGGGTTGTAGACGCGATTGTGGTCCTTGGGATCGACCGCGATGATGCTCAGGTAGAAGGGACGCGCGGTCATGTTGGAATCGTTATTGACCATTTCCCAACTGTTGCCGGCGTCGTCGGAGCGGTAGAGCCCGGTTTTCTCGGATTCCACCATGGCGTAGATGCGGTTGGGACGCGTGGGCGCCACGGCAATGTCGATCCGGCCCAGATCGCCCTCGGGCAGGCCGTTGCGCATTTCATTCCAGGTCTTGCCGCCGTCGGTGCTCTTGAACATGCCGCTGCCGGGGCCGCCGGACTTGAAAAAGTCGGGATAGCGCCGTACCTGCCACATGGAGGCATACATGGTGTCGGGTTCCTGGGGGTCCAAATCCACGTCGACGCAACCGGTGCTGTCGCTGTCGCCCAGGATGCGCTCCCAGGTCTTGCCGCCGTCGGCGCTTTTGTACAGGCCGCGTTCCTCGTTGGCGCTCCAAAGGTGACCCAGGGCGGCCACGAAGACCACGTCGGAGTTGTCGGGATGCACGATGATCTCGCCGATGCGCTCGGAATCGGCCAGGCCCATGTGTTGCCAGGTCTCGCCGCCGTCGGTGGATTTGTAGACACCGTCGCCGATGGAGGTAGAATTACGCACGTTGATCTCGCCCGTGCCCACCCAGATGGTTTTAGGGTCGTTGGGGTCCACGGTCACGCAACCCAGGGCCTGGGTGTGATCTTCGAAGATCTGTTTGACGGCGATGCCGCCGTCGGTGGTCATCCACAAGCCGCCGCTGGCCGTGGCGAAGTATAGCTTGTCGGGCGTGCCGGCGATATCCGTGATCCGGCCGCTCATGGTTGCCGAGCCGATGTTACGGGCCTTGATTTCCCCGAAGACGGCGGCATCCAGTTTAACTTCATTGGCAAACGCGGCGGGAATCACGCCGCAAATCAGCAGAATGAAAAGACGCTTCACAAGTTCCTCCTCATGTGAAATCGATACATGACGAGGCAACTCGGACCTCGTCCGATTAGGGCCGAAGCAACGGCCGCGATGGTTTCACCCGGAAGACGGCGGGGATTTTTCACCCCGCCTGAAGTCGATGTTATTGGTCCGGCTTACCTTCTTCAGGCTTGGGCGCGGGCTTGGGGCGGGCAAAGATGGCGTCGTCCATTTCGACGTTGATCTTCAATTCTTCCAAGACAACCTCGTTGACCACGATGCCCTGGTCATTCTTGACGGTGACGGTGTGGGCAATCATCAGGCCGTCTACTTCCTGGTAGTCCGAAAAGAAGGTATGCGCTACATAGGGGTTCCCCATGGGATCCATCGTTTCGGAAACCGTTTTGATTTCGATGTAGCTTTCGGTGTCCAGGTAGTAGGTGGTTTCTTTACCTTCCTTGTCGGTGTGTTTCAGCTTGAAGCACTCGGTGCCCTCGACATCTTCCTTGCCCATGAATTCTACTTTGGCCCCGTCCTTTTCATAGTCCACCAGGGGACCGTCCAGGTCCATCTGCTGAACCATCATCTTCTTCTGCATTTCGGGCATGTCCTGGGGATCGGTGGAACCCATCATGGGATTGATCATCCAGGCGTCGTCACCGTTGATGCCGGACTGTATGTCCATACCCTGGAAGACGACTTTCATGAGCAGTTTATCGGGGCGTTTGACGGAACCGCTGAACGCCAATTCCATGGCGCCGCCCTGGGCAACGATTTTGCCTTTGATTTGTTGTGTATTGGTGCCTCGTATCTTGTCCAAGCCGCCGCGGGCCTCATAATTTCCCTTCAGGATGTCTTCCAATTCTCCGGCCGTTCCGGCCACGCAGGTCAAGGTAAGCAATAATGCAGCGGTCAGTTTCAATAAGCCTTTCATGTAGCGCTCCAGTGTTCCTCAGGGAAGATATGTTCCCTTTTTTCCGGTTCGGCCGCCCTTGTGACGGCCATGATTATCAGGGAGAACCCGGGATCCACAAATCCGGGTTACTGTAGGCATCGATGTGAAAATGGGCACGATTGGGGATACACCCACGGTCTATCGACACCTGCATTGTGTTTGGAATCTCCCCCGACCCATCATATACGCGCAGCAGCCGGAAATCAAAGAAATCTTCCCCCCGCGATTTGCGGACTGGTGCTGAAGACGAGTACCCGAAAGCCTTTTACGGATTTCAGTCTCTTTTAGTTGTAAAAAATGATGAGAAATCAGTTAGCGCGGTTTGATGCGAAAAGCCATCAGCGACATGACCAGTAAGCCCAGGTCCCGCAAGATCAACATGTACTTGCTGTTCCAACCGGCCAGGTAGATGTCGGTTATCAGGGTGGCGTCGGTGGTGCAGCCGCAGTTGAACTCGTGGCCCCGCAACACGTTGAAGCTGACCGCAACGGTGAAAAGAACCAACATGCCGCTGACCCAAACGGAAGAACCCTTGCGCCAGATGCCGGTAATCAGGCCCAGGCCGCAAATCAGTTCCAACGGGGGCATGATCAGGGCCGTCGGGTTGATCAAAAGACCGGGTGCGATGTCGTAGTTCCAGATATTCTTGGCGAAGAGCAGCGGGCCGGCCATTTTGGGCAGGGCCGCGTAGATGAAGAAGGCGCCCACGATGACGGAAGCCATGATCATCAGGGGTTTGTCGGCACGTTTCCAAAAGACCAGCAGGAAGACGCCCAACAGGGTCGGGATCAGGTCGCGCAGGATGTGCTCCAGGTACATGCCCGGCGGTTTTTCTTCCGGAAGTTCGCGGGGAGTGGGGGCGTCCACGGCGGCGGTTGTTGTCGATGCAGCCTCGACCATGCTTCCGGCAATGGGATAACCCGCCTCGTACCATTCGTTGAAGCCGCCCTTGTAGACGAAGAGGTTGGTGTAACCGAACTTACTCTCCAATTCCTCGGCCAGGTGATGACTGTCGGTACAATCGGCCCCCTTGCAATAGAGAACCAGGGCGATGGGCTGCGCTTCCTCGATCTTCTGCTGAACGGTCTCCAGGTAGGAGTTCATTTCGTAGAAGTGCATCAGGTGCGCGCCCTCGATATGACCCTTCTCATAGAGTTCGGGGTCGCGGGCATCGATCCAGAAGGTAAAGTCCCCGGCGTACTTGTAGATCTTGGCGGCCTGGTCCAGGTCGATGTCGGTGATGCCCACGTTGTCGCCCACCAGCGCGGCGGTTTCCGCGGAGGCCGCTTCGCTGTCGACATCCTCGGTCGCGGCGACACCGGTCTGATCGGCGGTGCCGCCCTCGCCGACGCCCGTCGCCGCCATTTCACCGTCAATGGCATAACCGGCCTGGTACCATTCGTTGAAGCCGCCCTTGTAGACGAAGATATTGGGATAGCCGTAGTTGTTCTGAAGATCCTCGGCCAGGAGATGACTGTCGGTGCAGTCTATGCCTTTGCAGTAGATTACCAGGGCGGCCGGCTGTAATTCGTCGATTTTGGCCTGGATGTCGGCAATGTAGCTGTTTTGCTCGTAGTAGTGCAACAGGTGGGCGCCGCGAATGTGACCCTTTGCATAGAGGTCGGGGTCGCGGGCATCGATCCAGAGGGTAAAGTCTTTCGCGTATTGGAAGAGTTTATAGGTTTGCTCCAACTCGATGTCGGCAATGCCCTCGTTGTTGCCGATCATCTCGGCGACTTCAGCAGCGGCCGCTTCCGGGTCCCGGGCAACGGGTTGTGCTGCCGCCGGCGGTTGTTCCGCTTCGGCTTGAGGTTTGAGCTCAGACGCTCCGGTGTCCGCCACCTCGGAGTAATCCGCCCAGTGCTTCACCCAGTCGATGTGGACCGACGGGCGCAGATTGTTGACCACGCCGATGACCACGGCAAGGAGACCCAGAGCGACGAATTGAAAGAGAAGAGACTTGTTCATGGAGCATACCTCGAAAGTACATGAATAAACGGGCGACAGACAGACCCCATACTATTATTGAATGAAAGAAGGCCGGAATGGTTAAGATTTTGTTTATACTCCACCGCCGGCCGCTTGGCATGCCGGGCCGCTTTCTCTAAAATGATGTACTAATAGGGAGAAGGAGCGATTCATGGACGCCACCGCAAAGTTATACTTGAACGATTCATTTCGTCTGGAATTCGAGGCCGGCCTACAAGCCGTGTCGACCTTCGACGGCAAGCCGTCGCTGGTTTTGGATCAGTCCGCCTTTTACGGTGAGTCGGGCGGTCAGTTGGGTGACCGAGGCACGCTGACCGTCGGTCATGTCGATTTGAAAATCGTCGACAGTCAGTACGGTGACGGCGACGTCTTGCATCACCTTTTTGAGGGTGAGGTCCCCGAGAACCTGACGAGCGGCGCGCCCGTAATCGGTAAGGTCGATTTCGAGCGGCGGCGCGACATGATGAGCCAACACACCGGCCAGCATATGCTCTCGGCCGCGCTGTACAAGGAACTGGGCGCGGAGACAGTGTCTTCCCGACTGGGCAGCCGCATCTCGACCATCGATACCGATAAGAAACTGACGCTCGAGCAGGTGCGCCGCGTTGCCGCCTTGGTGAACGATCTCATTATGGAAGACCTTCCCATACGCCCCCTTTATCCCGATGAAGAGGCCCTGGCCGCCATGCAATTAAGCCGTCTGCCCAAGGTCACCAAGGATATCCGTATTCTGGAGATCGAAGGCTTCGACCGCACGCCCTGCGGCGGCACCCATTGCAGCCGAACCGGACAGGTGGGCCCGGTTTATGTGACCACCCTGGAAAAGTGCAAGAGCGGTACCCGCGTCAATTTCCTGTGCGGGAAACGCGTGCTGGATTTTCTAGCCGCGCGCGACGAGACCCTGGCTCTTTTGGGCGAAACCCTGGGCTGCGGCGCGGCCGGCGTGGCCGAGGCGGTAACCGCCATGCGCAAGGAAAGCAAGGAACTGAGTTACAACCTGGGCGCGGTGCGTGCCGAGTTGAACGGTTACCTGAGCACGCAGCTGCACCAGGCTCATCCCCCGATGGAACCTTGGACACCCGTCGTGGTCATCCGCGATAAGGATGATTTGAAATCCCTACGCGCTTTGGCATCCGCCCTGGCGGGCAGGGAAGATGTCGTGGCTTTGGTGGCCGGACGCGATGCCAAGAGCGGAGACTGGCGCGTGATCGTGGAACGCGGCGAGCGGGCGGATTTCGATGCGGGCGGATGGTTTCGCGGGCCGGGTGCCGCCTTGGGCGGGCGTGGCGGCGGACGGCCCAACCGGGCCGAGGGCCGATTTCCCGCCGACCTGGACCCAACCCGGCTTTCCCTGGATTAAGCCGGGAATCAAGGCTGTGCCGGCCCTGGTTTTTCCCGTGTTGACGGCGGCTTGGGAAGGGCTTATGCAAAACAATGAACAAACGCACATGTTTTCCTTGACATTGTGCGGCATTTTATCGAAACTTTAACTGAACGCGCATTCAAACAGCGCCTTCCAGAACTACGTGTCATCCGTGCCGCCGCGTTTTCCCCAACCATACCTGCCGCGGGATCGGAACCCGATTTACCGGCTTATTTACCCCATAGGAGATGACCATGGATACTACTGCCGCACCCAAGCAGATCAAAAAAGGCGGCAGCTTTATCGTGGAAGCCCACGAACCTGAAGCTGTCTTTACCCCCGAAGAATTTACCGAAGAAGATTACATGCTTGCCCAAAGCGCGGGCGAGTTTATCGACGGTGAAGTGGTTCCCAAGATTCCCGAATTGGCCAAAGGCAACAACGAACTGGTTGTTTCCCTGATCAAGCAGGCCGGTGAACTGGGTCTGCTGTCTGCCGAAATCCCCGAGGAATACGGAGGCATGGAACTGAACAAGGCCGTCGCCTCCCTGATCGCGGAGTATAGTATCGCCGATGCCGGTTTCGCCGTGTCCATGGGCGCACACACCGGTATCGGCACCATGCCCATCACCTATTTCGGTAACAAGGAACAAAAAGAGCGTTATCTGCCCCGCCTGGCCTCCGGCGAGATTCTCTCCGCCTACGCGCTCACCGAAACCACTGCCGGCTCCGACGCCCTCAACTGCCATACCCGCGCTGTCTTGAACGAGGAAGGCACCCACTACATCCTCAACGGCACCAAAATGTGGATTACCAACGCCGGCTTCGCCGATATCTTCATCGTCTTTGCCACAATCGACAACGAAAAGTTCACGGCCTTCATCGTGGAACGCGACAGCGAAGGTTTCAGCCTGGGCGCCGAGGAAAAGAAGATGGGCATCAAGTCCTCTTCCACCCGCCTGATTACGCTGGACAATGTGATGGTCCCGGTGGAGAACCTGCTGGGCGAACCCGGCGGCGGCGCCAAGATTGCCTTCAACATTCTCAACGTGGGTCGCTACAAGTTGGGCCCCGCCTGCGTCGGCACTTCCAAAAAGGCCCTGGCCAGTTCGGCCGTTTACGCCACGGAACGGGAAGCCTTCGGCAAGACGATCAGCCAGTTCGGCCTGATTAAACAGAAACTGGCCGACATGGCGATTCAAACCTTTGCCCAGGAGTCCATGAGCTACCGTACCGCGGGTTATATCGACAACATCCTGGAAGGGGTGAAACATGGCACCGAAGGCGCGCAAAAGACCATGCTGGAAGGCATTCGCGAATATGCCGTCGAGTGCTGCCTGGTGAAGGTGTTCTGCACCGAGTCGCTGGATTTCGTGGTCGATGAGGCCGTCCAGATCCACGGCGGTTACGGTTACTCGCAGGAATACGATGTAGAGCGCTACTATCGCGACTCCCGCATCAACCGTATCTTCGAGGGCACCAGTGAAATCAACCGCATGCTGTCGGTAGACATGCTGCTGAAGAAGGGCATGCAGGGTCAACTGCCTGTGCTCGGCGCGGTTCAGAGCCTGATGATGCAAGTGAACATGGGCATGGTTATGGCCGCGGAAGAAGAGGACGGCCCGATGGGTCGCGAGCAGGCCATGACCGAAAACGCCAAAAAAGTCGCCCTGCTGGTCAGCGGCGCGGCGGTTCAGAAGTACATGCAGGGCCTGGCGGACCAACAAGAACTGCTGGGCATGGGCGCGGACCTGCTGGTCCAGGCCTACACCATGGAAAGCATGGTGCTGCGGACACTTAAGCAAATCGAACGCGAAAGCGCGGCTTCGGCGCAAGTGATGATCGACATGACCCGCGTCTTCTGCGTGGACGCCATGGACAAGGTCGCGGCCACGGCCAAAAACGCCCTGTGCGCCATTGCCGAGGACGAATTGCTGGAACAGATGATGGACGCATTGAAAACCCTCACGGAAACCGAACCCTGCAACACGGTAGAACTACGTCGCAACATCGCCGACAAGGTTGTGGCCGCGGGCGGTTATCCCATCGGCCAATAACAAAAAGAACAACAGAAGATACAAACGGCGGCGACCGCAAGGAAGCCGCCGTTTTTTTATTTGTTGCTTATGGTTTAAATCCACCGAGACCCGGCGGAAAAAAGGCTTGTATGCCGCCGTATGCCATGATTTACTGGCACTGATGGAAAGGCGTAACACCTGATCGCTTTTTTCAAGTCGCCTGCTGCCGGGGATGAGGACGGAAATTGTGTATATCACCCGCCTTAAACTGAATAATATCAAATGCTTTTCCGAGGTAGACCTTGACCTTAGCCGCTCCGACGGCAGTTATGCCGGGTGGACCGTTTTCGCCGGGAAAAACGGTACGGGTAAATCCACCATCTTACAAACCGCGGCCATGAGCCTGACCGGCTTCGGTGAGGGCCTGTTTGAACCGGAATCGTTTCTTCGCAAAGGCGCCGGCTCCTGGGAAGCGAGTATGAAACTGGGCCGCGGCGCGCATGATACCCGCATCGAAACCAAAGACCCGCTTTGGTGCAGCTTGACATGGCGACCCGGTTTTCGTAAGGAGGATCGCGTTACCCAGGGCATCGAATACCTGCCGCAACCCGGGTGGTATCTCGCCGGGTACGGCCCCTTTCGTCGCCTATCCGGGCAAACCAGCGAAGCGTTGGAGTTAATGGCTCGTTCAACCTGGCCCTCTAGAGTGCTCACCCTCTTCCGAAGCGATGCATCTCTCGCGGAATCAGTGACCTGGCTGCGTGATGTCGATTATAGAAGTCTCAAGGGCTCTGAAACGGAACGCTACCGGAAATTGAAAAAGGACGCACTTAGAATCCTTGCGGACGGACTGCTGCCGGACGACGCCGAGGTAGAAGACGTGGACACCGATGGTCTGAAGGTTAAGCTCCAAGGTGAATCGATTACCCTGGACCAGTTAAGTGACGGCTACCGCGCGGTGACTGCCCTTGTGGTTGATTTGCTGCGGACCATGTTCCAGCGATTCGGTCAACTCAAAGTGGCTGAATCCGCTGAGGGCGCATACCCGGTCGTCCTTCATGACGGCGTCGTGCTGATCGATGAAGTAGAAACACACCTTCACATATCCTGGCAGCGACAAGTCGGTTTCTGGTTGAAAAAGCATTTTCCCAATATCCAGTTTCTGGTGAGCACCCATAGTCCGTATGTCTGTCAAGCGGCTGATGAAAGGGGCTTGATTCGACTTCCCGACCCCAGGTGTCCGGACGAGCGTGTTGAACATGTTGACGATAACCTGTTTCGCACCATCGTCAACGGAACCCCTGATGACGCTGCCGTCTCCAACTTTAAGCGAGTTGAAAGGATGCCGCGTTATTGACGCGACCATGCTACAAGGCGAACTGAGGCTGAAATTCGACCACGGTTTGGAACATGTTCTTTTTCTTTGCCGTTACCATACAAAAACCACGAAAGTGACTCAACGTATCCTACACAGGGACCTGACGACCATTGAAACAACAATTGGGGAAACCCATTTTATATTCGGCGCCCGCGAGCCCATAACCCTTTCCGTAAAACACGCGGCTGCCAACCCGGACAAAGCCCAGGGTATGTTTCTCATTAGAGAGCATTTGCTGAAAGGGATTTGGTAATGGGGAGATCGTGCCGTCCAGTCGGACCTGCCTTCTCCAAAACAGCCTGTCGGCAGGGGCAAACCAACGAGATCCGGGATTCTGCTTTTTGATAACCAGGGTTTATGTCATAATCGGGTTACTGGTTCGCTCACAAATTAGCGTCCTCTTAATTCAGTTATTCGTTAGGAGATCAATGATGAAAAAAATGAAATTGACCCAATTGATGGTTTCCAGCTTTATCACCCGCGATCAGTCAGACAATCTGCTGGGCGGCGCGGTCGCGGACCTCCCCTATGAAAAAACGATCGATTTGCCCAACACGTTCAATCCCAGCCCTCGCTCCGTTTCCTGCTGCTACATTACCCAAACCGGTTGCTAACCGGCCAAAGGGCGATCCTGACTGTCGTCTGCCGCTAATCAGTCCAACAAACCTCTGTCCCGGGTCGCTCGTTTGACCCTCTTGAGGGTCGGTCAGTCGATCATTTCATATGTCTGTCGAGATTTATGTTGTCGAACTGAATTCGGGTCGGAATATAACGCCGTCTTGCGCGAGCTGCCAAACTGTGATCAGGATCTCAAACACTTGAAATCCCAGCTCCGTAGAATATAATAAGATTGGCTGAAAAGCCGATCGGCAAGCACTATGCCGCGTGTGGCAACCTTGCCTGAACGTCACGAGCGGTTCCCCCAAAATGGGACGAAGCACACCTTCCTCGTCCCCTGAAAGTGCAAGCCAAGAAGGCCCCGGGTAATGAGCGTCACCCGGGGCCTTTTTTCTTGTCTTTCTCGATTCTGCCCGCAACCCTTGCCATATCTTGTGTTTCTTGCTATTTGTCTTAGAGTCGCGCGGGCATCGGTCCGGGACGTCGCTTACCCGCTTCTTGACCAATTCTATATATTGGGCTATGTTGGGGCATGTGTCCCAGATATGGTGGCGAACAACTGAGGCAAGGGGATGATGTGGAATGAGCGCCGCACAAGCCGTTTATGATGAAAGCAAGATTAAAAGTCTGTCGTCTATCGACCACATCCGGTTACGGCCGGGGATGTATATCGGTCGCCTGGGCGACGGGTCTCATCCCAACGACGGGATCTATGTTCTGATCAAGGAAGTCATCGATAACGCGGTCGATGAATTTATCATGGGTCATGGCAAACGCGTGGATATCAAGGCCGATGAAGAGGGCGAGGTGACCATTCGCGACTTCGGCCGCGGCATTCCCCTGGGAAAGCTGATCGACTGCGTCTCCATCATCAATACCGGCGCCAAGTACAACGACGATGTCTTCCAGTTCAGCGTGGGTTTGAACGGGGTCGGCACCAAGGCCGTCAACGCCCTGTCGCGAAGCTTTGCCGTGCGTTCCGTGCGCGAGGGTCAGTTCAAGGAAGCCCGGTTTGAGTCGGGACACCTGGTTGCCGAGGAAGACGGCGTCACCGAGGATAAAAACGGCACCCTGGTCAGTTTCAAGCCGGACCTGGCCGTGTTCCCCTCCAAGGTGCGCATCAAGGAAGACTTCCTGCGCAAGCGCATTCGCTACTACAGTTACCTGAATACGGGCCTGACCCTGAGACTGAACGGCGAGACCTTCAAATCGAAGGACGGCCTCAAGGACCTGCTGGTGTCCGAGGTCGGCGACCAGGGCATGTACGAACCGCTGCACTTCAGAGACAAGATGATCGAGTTCAGTTTCACGCACACCAATAACTACGGCGAGAACTTCTACTCCTTCGTCAACGGCCAGTATACCAACGACGGCGGCACGCACCTGTCCTCCTTCCGCGAGGGCATCCTGAAGGGCATCAACGAATTCTCGAAGAAAAGTTTTCAGGGCGTGGACGTTCGCGACGGCATCATGGGCGCGATCGCCGTCAAGGTCAAGGACCCCATCTTCGAATCGCAGACCAAGAACAAGTTGTCCAATACCGATATCAAAAGCTGGATCGTCACCACCGTCAAAGACGTGCTGGTGGATATGCTGCACAAGGACGAGGAACTCGCCCAGAAGATTGTGGACAAGTGCTCGTTGAACGAGAAGATCCGCAGGGAATTGCAATCGGTCAAGAAGGAAGCCCGCGAAAAGGCCAAAAAGGCCGCCATCAAGGTGCCGGGCCTGCGCGACTGCAAATACCACTTCAACGACGGCAAAAGCAAAAGCCGCGGCGAAGAATCCATGATCTTCATCACCGAGGGTCAGTCGGCCATGGGCAGCCTGGTCAGCTGCCGCGACGCCGAGGTCCAAGCCTTGTTCGCCATTCGCGGTAAGCCGTTGAATGTGTGGGGCCTGAAGAAGGACATGCTCTACAAGAACGCCGAGTTATACAACATCATGAAGGCTTTGGGCATCGAAGACGATGTGGACGACCTGCGTTACAACAAAGTCATCCTGGCCACGGACGCCGACGTGGACGGCCTGCACATCCGCAACCTGTTGATCACCTTCTTCCTGCACTATTTCGAGGAGTTGGTGCTGCGCGGCCACCTGTACATCCTGGAGACCCCGCTCTTCCGGGTGCGCAACAAGAAACAAACCATCTACTGCTTTACCGAGGCGGAGCGGGCGAAGGCGGTCAAAAAACTGAAAGATCCCGAACTGACCCGCTTCAAAGGTTTGGGAGAAATCTCGCCCAAGGAATTCGGCCAGTTCATCGGCGATGAGATGCGCCTGTTGGATGTGCGCGTGGACGAACTGCCCAACGTGAAAAACATCCTCGCCTTCTACATGGGCTCCAACACGCCCACGCGCAAGAACTACATTATGGAAAACCTCAGGGACACGGACTGATATTGTATGGGTGAAGATCTACTCAAGGAATTAATCGACGACAATTTCCTGGAATACGCCTCCTATGTCATCAAGGACAGGGCCATTCCCCACATCGACGACGGCCTGAAACCGGTGCAACGCCGCATCCTGCACACCATGAACGAGATGGAAGACGGCAAATACAACAAGGTGGCCAACGTGGTGGGCCGCAGTATGCAGTACCACCCTCACGGCGACGCCTCCATCTATTCGGCCCTGGTCGTGGTGGCCAACAAGGACTATTTCATTGACAAGCAGGGGAACTTCGGCAATATCTACACCGGCGATGTTGCCTCCGCCCCTCGTTATATCGAGTGCCGCCTGACGCCGCTGGCGCGCGAGGTCATGTTCAACAAGGAGATCACCGAGTTCGTACCCAGTTACGACGGCCGCAACCAGGAGCCGGTCACGCTGCCCGCCAAGGTGCCCGTCCTGTTGATGCAAGGCGCCGAAGGGATCGCGGTAGGCATGGCCACCCAGATCCTGCCGCATAATTTCAACGAGCTCCTCCAGGCCCAGATTGCCATCCTGAACGGCGGTACGCCGCAAGTCTACCCGGATTTTCAAACCGGCGGCATGATCGATGTGACCCAGTACAACGACGGCAACGGCAAGGTGAAGGTACGGGCCAGGGTCGAGATCAAGGACAATAAGCACCTGATCATCACCGATATCCCCTACGGGACCACCACGGAGAAACTGATCGCCTCCATCGAGGCCGCGGCCAAGCGCAACCGCATCAAGATCAGTAGCATCCAGGATTACACCGCCGAAAAGGTCGAGATCGAACTGGCCCTGCCGCGCGGTGTCCAGGCTTTGCAGGTAGAAGAGGCATTGTACGCCTTCACCGATTGCGAGATCACGCACAACCTGAACCTGATCGTGATCGGCCAGGACAATAAACCGCATCAATTGAGCGTGTTGGATGTACTGAGGCACAATACGCAGAAGTTGATGGACGACCTGCGCCGCGAATATGAAATCGAACTGGGCAAGCTGCAGGACAACCTGCATTACAAGACCTTGGAACAAATCTTCATCGAAGAACGCATCTACAAGAACATCGAGGAACAGGTTACCTACGAGAAGGTCTTCGAGGCGGTCTATGCGGGCTTCGAACCCTTCAAGGACCGCTTGATCCGCGAGTTGACGGATGAGGACGTGGAGCGCTTGTTACAGATCCGCATCAAGCGTATTTCCCGCTTCGACATCAACAAGAGCCGTCAGCAGATCCAGGAGATCCTGGACAGGATCGACAAGGTCAACAGCTATCTGCGCAATATGAAGCGCACCACGACCAACTATATCAAGGCCCTGTTGAAGAAATACGGCAAGGGTCACGAGCGCCGTACGGTGATCCAGGAGTTCGAGACGGTCAACCGTCACAAGGTGGCCGTGCAGGACTTGAAGCTGTGTTACGACGAGGAATCGGGCTACATGGGCACCTCGGTCAAAACCAGGGAGCCGGTGCCCTGCTCGCAGTTCGACAAGGTGCTCATCTTCACGCCCGACTTCTACATGGTGATTCCGGTGCCGGAGAAACTGTACATCAAGGAAAAGATCCTCTGGTGGGGCAAGATCGACAAGAAGCAGGTCTACAACTGCATCTACCGCGAACAAACCACGGGCATGGCCTATATGAAGCGCTTCAAGGTCGACAAATTCATCATGGAACGCCAATACCCCTACACCCAAGATAATTGCAAGGTGCTGCTGATGGAAGCGGGAGAGGCGCCCAAGTTCCGCGCCTACTATCCCAAAACGGGCCGCATCCGGGTGACCATGGAAGACTTCGACATGAACGAGCTGCTGGTGAAGGGCGCGCAAGCCAAGGGCAACCGCGTCTCCTCGAAACCGGTCAACCGCATCCGCGTGCTGGAAGAGAAAAAGAAGCCGGAAAACGGCGCGGAATAATCCGGGAGGCCCAACTGTGGAGGTTTGCTCATTCTAACTCCTCAAGAGTCCACTATGGGGTCTTCCCGGGAGCGCCGGCGTCTCGCCGGCTGCAAGCCGTTCACTTCGCCATGGCGAAATTAGGCGGATCGCTCTTTCGTGCTATGAACATTTTCCGAAAGGTCGTTACGATTCGCGCTTGCTCCTTCGTCGCTTCGCTTGCAGCCCGCGAGACG
>JASJCB010000041.1 GCA_030066195.1 Acidobacteriota bacterium | reverse complement strand
ATGCCTTCGGTCTTTGAGTGTTGACTTGTTCCTCGGGACTAGCTTGTCCGGCGCGAACAGAACCGGGCCGTGCCGGTAAGCGAGCTTTTGCAGAACTTCATCGGCTTAGTTCCATCTTGACGCAATCCATGCCCGGCCCTGTTCACGCTACTTCATAACCTTCCTTGCCCTTGATTCCGGAAAAAATATTTTGTAGATGCGGTGTTTTGTACTTGCTTCTGGTTTAAAAATCGAAAACATGACTGGTCATGTACTCAATTTTGAAAATAAAATTGCTCCTATCGCTCGTTATGAAATCGGTTTCTGTTCAGCAAATAGCTTTATGCAGCAGCATATACTTTCTCATAATTTTGAAAACAGCTTTCCACGCGGTTATAACCTCGCCTCAGTTTTCAAAATCAGGTTGCCGGCCCGGTGTGATCCGATAATTGATGTTAAATTCTTCCTTGATACGTGTTTTCAAGGACATTTGTCACGCTTGAGAGCGAGTTGCAAACAGTTGCAAGTATAGATTTTGCTCGGATAATTCATTTATTCACCGTACCGATACGCTTATACGTGAGATTAAATCGATTGACATTGGCATCAATGATGCTTAATGTTCCGCAACGCTTGCCTGCGCACCGTTTGCAAGGCAGATTTTGCCCGAGGAGGCTCCCTGTGCCCCGTATCATGTATCTGCAGAGCGATCGGAATCGATCTGTCTTCATCGCCAATGCCGCCCGGGCCGGGCGGAACGATCTGGATGCCGGCAAGGGTTACATCCCCCCGGCGGTTGCCAATCAGTTGGCCGATGCCCGACAAGGCTTCAAGTCCGCGCTGAAAGTTTACTACGACGCCAGGGCCGATCTGGCCGGGATTGTGGAGACCCATGCCAAGGCTATCGGTACCTTGCGCGCCTGCGTACGCCACCTGTGGAAGGACCTGCGCTTTCAGTATCGGATGGGACGCATCGGTTTGGAAACATTGGCATTGATGGAACTCCCGATCAAGGGCATGCCCGGCTTCACGCGCTACGACGACTGGCTGATGGCGGCCGCGCGCATGGAGCATCACCTGCGCAACCAGAGCGCCAGGCACCCGGAACTGGTCACCAGTCCCTCCCTGGCCCAATTGTCGGAGTACCGCGCCGAGGCCGATGATGCGGCCAAACGGCTCAGTCAAGCCAAAGCCCTGGTGATGGATGCCCGCGACGATCTGGATCCGCAAAGAGTCGAGGTCGACAGGTTACACGGCTACCTGGCCAAGTTACTGCGCGCGGCACGGGACGCCCAACCCCGCCCTACGCGACGAGATGCGCCGCTACGGCTATACCTTCCGGCCCACCAAAAAAGAAGCGACGCTGCAACCGGCGCAAGCCGAACAACCCGAGCGAGCTAAAGTCGCGGGCGAACCGGCGCCGGAGACGGAGCCGGGCCGACACCGAATTTGGATCAAGCCGCAACAAACCGCCCCGGGCGGCGTTCGAAGCAATCACGATGCGACGCGGTTCATCGAACCCGTGTCCCAATCGCCGCCCCCCGATCCGGTTTATCCCGAACCAAGCCGAGAATCGCCCTCCGGGCGAGGCGAGGCGAATTGCTATCTCAGGGGCATAAGAATCAAACCGAAAAGCATGCTCACCCTCAGGAAATGCACGCAGGATGCGTGCGCGCCCAGGGGTTTTCGCCTCGCCTCGCCCGGAGGGCGATTCTCGGCTTGCAAGCACGCCCCACAGGCCGGACGTTGATTTAAACATACTACGCCCAATTAGGCTGTAAAATAAAGAAACTCCCGATAAACCATCAACTTTTTTACACAACGGCACAATTTTCCGAGCCAAAAGAGACCATTGCCCGGGAAAAGGTCTACCTGAACGCGCCAAAGGCAGCACCAATCCCGGGAACAGAACCGTTCGCGACTGCCGAGGGTGGTTCCATTCCCGGGATCAGATACACCCGAAGGTCGGCCGGGTGGTTCCAATCCCGAAAAATGGCCCAACAAAACATCAACCGGGGTTGTATTTCCAAGAATAGGTCTGACCGGACACGCGCTAAACGCCTCGCGACCGAGCACGAAGTTGTGAAAAAGAACAGAACCGATTCCATTTTCCGGGAATGATACCCCTCTCAGCAGATCGAACAGCCCCCATTTTTGGAAAACTACCCCTTTGAAGAATGGTCCCGGCAGCATTCCAGGGAGTGATATTGTGTTTTCATTTTCCACAATACCGACTCCCGGGAACGGAACCCCCTAACGGGAACAATCCAGTCCTTCTCCCGGGAAGAAAACCCATGCCCGAAACAGCCCAACCCGTAGCGGCCTGTGGTAGACTGGAAAAAAGTCGCCCACTCTATCCCGGGAGTCTCCCGCCATGCACCACCTCGTCTTGGATCTGACCGCCGCTTCTCCGGTGACCGCCCGCCTGACCGGCATCACCGATGCCTGGACCTGTGAAGATCTCCACCAGGGTGAAGAACTGACCGTCCTGCTGCGCGCCTTGCCCGAATATATCTTTCACCCCGTTCCCACCGATGAACACGGCCGTCCGATTCCCGCCAAACAGGGCTTTCTAAAGGAACAGGAAGAGCATATGCGCCAGGTCGGCGCCGTCCTGGCGAAGTCCGCCTTCAACGCCTCGGCCCAAGACCGGCTGACCAAGACCATCCAAGACGCCAAACAAGGCGAACCGCCCTTACTGACCATCCGCGTCCACCCCGCCGGCAAGACCGACGAGGACCTGGCCCGCGCCGACGCCCTCTTGACCCTGCCCTGGGAACTGCTCTTCCTGGACGAAACCTTCCCCGTCCGCGAGGGCCTGTTGGACCTGGTCCGCGACGCCGCCCCCGGCCGCACGCCCCTGCCGCCGTCGGATGCCCCGCTGTCCGTACTGGCCTGCGTGGCCGCCCCCGTGGACCAGGGCTCCGTCGATTTCGAGACCGAGAACTTCCGCTTATGGCATGCCCTGACGCACCACGGTCACGAGAGCCGCCTGCTGCAAACCGACCTGGGCACCCTGGAAGACCTGACCCGCATGATGCACTACCACAAAGCGCCCGTCCTGCACTTCAGCGGCCACGGCTTACCGGGCGCCCTGGTCTTCGAGACCGACGCGGCGACCACCCACCAGGTACCCACCGGCGACCTGCTGCAACGGCTTCGCCCCCACCTGCCGCGCCTGATCTACCTGTCCTCCTGTCACGGCGGCACGGCCGAAACCGCGGCCGGGGGCAATCGCTACAGACCGGATCACGACCCCGTGCCCGCCACCGCCGCCGCGCTGCAACGGGAGGGCATCGAGGGCGTGGCCGCCTACCTGGGCCCCGTGGGCGATTCCCTGGCCACGCTCACCTCCGCAATCTTCTACGCGGCCCTGGCCGAGGGCGCAAGCCCGCGCACCGCACTGCGCGAGGCCCGCCGCATCACCCGGGCGCCGGTTTTGGACGGCGGCCGCAAGAGCCATATCTACCCGCTGGGCTGGGCCCAGATCCAGCTCTACCACGGCAGCCCGGACACGCCGCCCGCCCGGCCCCTGGACGGCCGGCCCCTGCCCAACCTGGAACAACGCGAGTGTCAACGGGTCCAGGATCGCCTGGACCGCCAGGGCGGCATTCGCGGCGTACAGCGGCTGCGTTTCGGTTTCGTGGGCCGCCGCAAACCCCGCGCCGACCTCATCCGCCGCTGGCGCGAGGGCACGCGCCTGGCCGTGGTCTACGGTCTGGGCGGCCTGGGCAAAACCGCGCTCTGCACCGAGTGCCTGCCCCATCTGGCCGCGGCCATGGGCGAAGCTATCCCCATCCTGGCCCTGGACGGTCGCGGCGCGGGCGCGGAGCCGCATCCCGTCGAGGCCCTGTGGCATCAAACCGCGCAAACCGGCTCCGAATTGGCGCCCGACCCCCAGGCCTGGCAACAGGTTCTGGCCGGCGCCCAGGAAGGCGGCGTGACCGGCGCCGCCCTGGCCGCGCTGATCGAGCAACTGTGCCGACTGTGCAACGGCCTGCTGGTCTACCTGGACGACGCCGAGAGCCTGCAAGACCCGCAAGACCCGGGCCGTTGGCATTCAGACGAGATCGCGCAATTCTGGCAGGCCCTGGCCGCTGCCGCCGGACACCTGGCCCCCTTGGGCCTGCTGGCCAGCAGCCGCTACGTACCCCAAGACCTGGCCCAAGCCCACACCCTGGCCCTACCGGTCATGCGCGAGGCCGACACGGTGCGCCTGCTGCGCTGGTTCCCCACCCTGCGCCGCCTGGACGGAGAGCGGCGCATGGCGCTGGCGGAAAAGGTGGACGGCCACCCGCGCACCCTGGAGTTCCTGGAGGGCTATGCCGCGCAACGCCTTCCGGACGGCGACACCCCGCCGCAACGCCTGTGGGCCGAGGTGGTGCAACCGGTCCTGGCCAAAACGGCCGAAAAAGTCAACGCGGACCTGGCCCTGGAAGCCCTATGGGCGGCGCTCAGCGAGCCGGATCAGGTTTTGTTGGCCGATTGCGCCCTGCCGGGCGAAGCCAATCCCTGGCCCGCCTTACTGGAACTGGGCGAGGCGGAAAACGCGGATCGCCTGCGCCGCACCGGCCTGCTGAGCCCGGTCCAGGCGCCGGTCGGCACGGAAACCTGGTGGGGCCCGCATCGCCTGGTCGCCGACTTCGCCCTGCAACGGGCCGAACCTGATGCCGACCGGGTATTCGCCGCCCTGGGCGCCTGGTTCCGCGACCGCTGGCAACGAGAAGACGACCTGTACTCGGCAGACCACGCGGCGAGCCTGCTGCTGAAAGCCGGCAGAGCCGACGATGCCTGGGCGCCGACCCAAGAGGTGATCCTGGAACTGCGCCGCATGGGCCGCTACCACGAGGCCCTGCAACGGGTCGAAGCGGTCCTGGCCGCCGAGCCCACCGGCCCTGAACGTGGCAAGACCCTGCTGTTCCGGGTGCAACTCCTGGGGAATATCGGCAAACGACCCGATGAAGCCGAAGCCTGGCTGCGAGAAGGCATCGACCTGGTGGAGGATTCGGACAAGTCATTCGGCTATGATGAACTGGGAGAATACTTCAGTGCACGAGGAAACCTGACCGACGCGGCGCAGGCGCTCCAACAATCGGTCGGTATAGAGATCGAGTTAAAGGGTGAACAGGATGTTTCCGTGGCCGCCTCCCTGCATTCCCTGGCCGGGGTGCTGAAGGCCCAAGGCGACCTGCCCGGCGCCCGGGAGCATCTGCAGCGCTCCCTGGCCATATGGGAACAGGTCTTCGGCACCGACCTTCATCCCTCCGTCGCCGCCTCCCTGCATTCCCTGGCCGGGGTGCTGAAGGCCCAAGGCGACCTACCCGGCGCCCGGGAGCATCTGCAGCGCTCCCTGGCCATTTCCGAACAGGTCTTCGGCACCGACCTTCATCCCGACGTCGCCGCCTCCCTGCATGAACTGGCCCGGGTGCTTCAGGCCCAAGGCGACCTGCCCGCCGCCCGAGAGCATCTGCAGCGCTCCCTCGCCATATACGAACAGGTTTTCGGTACCGACCGCCATCCCCACGTGGCCGCTGCCCTGCATGAACTGGCTGGCGTACTTCAGGCCCAAGGTGATTTAGAATTAGCCAAAGAAACATTTACCCGCGTATTAGCAATAAAGGAAGAGATCTTTAAGGGGCTCGACCACTACAGCACTGCTCTGACGGAACATAATCTAGGTCAGCTCCTCCTACAAACCGGTGAGGCCGAGGAGGGCTTGAAACTAATACGCAAGGCGTTCAAGACCTTCCAAAAAAAGTTGGGACCACAACATCCCTACACGCAACAATTGGGACAGTTCCTGGCTTCTTGGTCTGACAAACCGGAAGAGGCTGAATCATAGAGGCTTCTCTCCGAGCTAAAAGCCTGACCGGCCCTGAACCCCGCCCACTGCCGCGAACCTTTTCCCTGTCATTTTGCCGGCAGAAATGGTAAAAATTGCGGTGAAGGGAAACGCCTTTCTTTGGATGCATTCATGACCGTAGCCACCCAAAACGCATCTCCGGAAACAGCCGTGAAACTCGATTTCTCGCTGACCGTCCTGGGTAGCGGCAGTTCCGGCAACTGTTCGCTGGTCTCCTCGGGCGATACCCATGTGCTCGTCGATGCCGGCTTCTCGGCCAGGGAGGTTTGTCGCCGCATGGATGCCGGCGGGTTTCAGCCCGAACAACTGACCGGCCTGCTGGTCACCCACGAGCACAGCGACCATATCCAATCCGTGCACACCCTCTCCAACCGGCTCAAGATCCCCATCTTCTGCACCGAGGGCACCTTCACGAGCGCCGTCCAGGGCAAACGCTTCTACGACTGGGTTGAAATCGTCCCCGGCCGCGCTTTCGACGTGGGCAAGCTGGCCGTGCACCCCATTTCCCTGCCCCACGACGCCGAGGACCCGGTGGGTTTCCGCATCGAATGCGGCGACCGCACCCTGGGTCACGTCACCGATTTCGGCTATGCCAACGGCCTGGTCAGGGAGAGCCTGAAGGGCTGCGACCTGCTGCTGGTGGAGGCCAACCACGACCTGGAGATGCTGAAGACCGGCCCCTACCCCTGGATGCTGAAGCAGCGCATCGCGAGCCGGCTGGGCCACCTCAGCAACGAGGCCTTTTTCGAGATGTTGCCCGATATCCTCCACGACGACGTGCGCCACCTCATCCTGGCCCATATGAGCGAGACCAACAACGATCCCCGCCTGTTGACCCTGCAAACCAAACGCACCCTGCGCCGTATTGGGCTGGAACACATCCCGTTCACCATCGCCCGCCAAAACGACCCGCTCGAGACCATGAAGATATGAGTGATACACCCCCAAGCAGTAAGCCCAATTACGGCAGCGCCATTCGCGTCGCCCAGATCATCCACTGGCTGCACGAGTTTCCCTACGGCATCTCCTTACAGGAACTGCGCGGCCGGTTGGGCATTTCCGAACGCACCCTGGCCCGCTACATCCAGACGCTCAAGGAATCCTTCTACGACGACGAGGGCGAGGCCCTGGTAGAGGTGGCCAAGGGCGGTTCCCAGGGCCGCCTGCGCTTCAAGCGGCGCGGGCTGGACATGGAAGGCACCGCCTACGAGTTGATGAGCCTGTACATGGCGCTGGACCTGATGGCCTTCCTGGAGGGCACCTTCATCCAGGAGGGCGCCCAGGAAGCGCTGGACCGCCTGCAGAACACCCTGCGCAAACGCCACGGCCACGAGACCGCCCTGGTCCTGAAGGATTTCCACAAAAAATTCTTCACCTGGACCGAGGCGCCCAAGGACTACAGCGACCAGAACGAGATGTTGGATCAACTGGTCAAAGCCCTGGTCATGCAGCGCTGGATCGAGATCCGCTACAACCGGGGCAGCGGCGCGCCGGACAAGACGCATTGCCTGAAACCGCTGAGCATGCTCATGTTCAAGCGCGGTCTCTACCTGGTGGGCCGCAAACCGAAAAACAGCGAGGAGTTGACCCTGACCTTCGCCGTGGAGCGCATCAAAGAGGTCGCGATCCTGGAGGAGAGTTTCGCCTACCCCCAGGACTACGAACCGGAGAGCCGGTTTCGCAACCAGTTCGGCATGGTGCAGAGCGGCGAGCCCAAGCGGGTCCTGCTGCACTTCCACAAACAGGTCGCGCCCAACGTGGGCAGCCGCCAGTGGCACCACAGCCAGCAGGTCGACACCCGGGAAGACGGTTCGCTGAACCTGACCCTGGAATTGGACCTGGGCGAGGAGTTACTCAGCTGGATCCTGGGTTACGGCCACTACGTCACCGTAATGGAACCGCCGGAACTGCGCGCCATGGTGATCGATCGCCTGAAGCAGGCCTTGGACCGCTACAACGTACCTACCGCCTGACCAACACGATCTAAATCAGCACATTGGTTTGGATACGAACACAGAGTTGATGAGAAGCCAAGGCTTCCCAAGCCCCGAAAGTACTGTACAAAATAGCCCGGAGCAACGCCCTGAAAGATCGGTCTTTAGGCGCCGAAGGTGCTGAACATAATAGCCCAGGGCAACGCCCTGGAAAGAGGCCACACCAAAACCAAGCCCTGAAGGGGCGTGACAAAAAACCACGTAACTCATTGATTCACAACGGATTGTTACGCCCCTTCAGGGCTACCGGTATTTTTTGATGCCCTACCCAGGGCGTTGCCCTGGGCTATTTTGTTTCGCACCTTCGGCGCAGGGAACAGGGCTTCATCCCATGGTATAGCCTGAAGATCAAAATTCAAGGACCTGGGATTGCTCTGGATTCGTCAGTAGATTTTTTGAACAAACATTCATTTCAGGCTAGAATAGTCCGCGACGGAGGTGTGCATGCAGCAGCCGGAATGGTTTCGTCAGGCCCTGGCCATGAAACCCGAGGAAGGACAAACATCCTGCGACGGGGCGAAGATCCGCTACCTGACCTGGGGCGATCCCTCCAAGAAACACCTGATGCTGGTACACGGCGGTTCGGCCCACGCGCAATGGTGGAGCTTCCTGGCGCCGCTGCTCACCGACCGCTACTACGTGACGGCGCCGCACCTCAGCGGCCACGGCGACAGCGACCGTCGCCCCGTCTACGAGGCGGCGTTCTGGCCGCACGAGGTCCACGCGGTCATGGAAGACGCGGGCCTGCACCGGCCCATGGTCGTCGGCCACAGCCTGGGCGGCCTGGTTGCCGCCGGTACGGCCGCGCTTTACGGCCAGGAGGTCTCCGGCTGCGTGATCGTGGATTCCCCGGTCAAACCGCCCAAACCCAAGAATACCGAGACCGGCGGCCGTCAATTCGGCGCGATCACCCCGTACCCCACCTATGAAGAGGCCGTCAACCGCTTCCGCCTGTTGCCCGCCCAGCCCTGCGAGAACCCCTACATCATGCAATACCTGGCCGAGACCTCCCTGCGCGAGGTGGAGGAAGGCTGGATTTGGAAGTTCGATCCCAACGTCTTCAGCGGCGTCCGCGCCTACAGGTTCGAGCAATACTTTAAGAACCTCAAGGGCCCCCTGGCTTATTTCCGCGGCGAGTACAGCAAACTGGCCCCGCCGGAGGGCGAAGCCATTCTGGCCGAGAAGGTAGGCCGCCGGATCCCGTTCATCACCATCCCCGACAGCTATCATCACCTGATCCTAGATCAACCCCTGGCTTTCATCACCGCCCTACGCACCTTGTTCACCTGTTGGGATTTTTGATTTCCCCGCGTTACTTGCCATCAAGGGAACCGGTTCGTGCGTGTTAGGATAGGTCCTGATCGATCTTCATGGAGGGGCGGTTTGATTTACGCTTTGGAAGAGGAAATCGGCAATCCCGACTTCTTTATCGGGCGCAAAGAGGAATTGGCCGATCTTTTGGCATGGGCGGAGGGCGCCAAGGATCGCATGTCCAAGTCCCGCGCTCTTCTGGCTCGCCGCAAAAAAGGTAAAACCGCCCTGGTCCAGCGTCTCTACAATATTCTCTACAACAACAACGATCCCCGCGTCGTGCCCTTCTACATGCGCGTTCGGGAGGGCAATCAGCAGATCACCCAATTCTCGATGATCTATTACGCCACCTTCATCGGCCAGTTTCTCGGCTTCCAACTGCGGAAACCGGACCTGATCAATCCGCTCAGGTCTCTCAAATGGTTGAAGAAACATGCCGAACAAGACTCGGACATTTTCCAGGATATCGAGGAAGCGGAAGAGTTTATGAACACCAATCCCGGCCTGCTCTGGGATTTTGCCCGCCAGGCGCCTCATCGCATTGCCTCGATCAAGAATATCCGTATTATCCAGATTATCGATGAGTTCCAGTATATGAACCGGTTCCTTTTTCACGACGACGCCATGAGAAACCGAGACGACTTCTGCCACACCTATATGGGTACCGCCGAGAGCAAAATAGCGCCCATGCTGGTCACCGGCAGTTATATCGGTTGGTTGACCAAGATCATCGGGCATATGACCAGCCGCTTCAACCCCTACGTCCTGCACGAACTCACCGACGAGGAAGCCCTGGAAACCGTCTACAACTACTCCAGGCTGACCGGATCGCCCGTAACGGACGAAACGGCGCCCTATATTGCCGAGGTGGCGAAAAACGATCCGTTTTATATCTCGCAAATCATCCGCACCAATATGAAAGAACTGGATCTGACCACCAGGAAAGGCGTCCGGGAATCCCTGCAATTCGAAACCACCCAAGGACCGGGGTACACCGCCAATATGTGGTGGGAGTACATCGTTTATGCCTTCGGTAACGTGAATAAGAAAAACGCCAAGAAAATCGTGCTCTACCTGGCCAAATACGGTGATGAGGAGCGCACGCGGAAACAGATCAACGACGACCTGAAGTTGGGCATCGAAGACGACGAACTTGAAACCAGGCTTTACGAGTTATACATGGCGGATCTGATCGCCCGAGGCTCCTCGGCGAATCGGTATAAGGGCCTGGGCGACCATGTTTTCGAGGCCGTTTTCCGCAAAATCTACGCGGATGAAATTGAAGACTTGGACCCCGAGGCAATCCGGGAGGAATTCGACCGGAAGATGAAGGAAATGGACCGACGGACCAACCACTACAAAGGCCTGGGCGGCGAATACAAGGTCATGTTCCACCTTCTCAACGCGGTCACCCGTAAAGCCGCTCCCGCCGATGTTTTCTATAACGTGCAAGAAGCCTTCACCCTGGGTCCGTTTACCTCCATACAAAAGGATCGCATCTACAAGGACCATGAAAACAGCAGGGAAATAGACATCCTGGCCGTCAGCGAAGCGGAAGACGCTGTCGATCTGGCCGTAGAAGTAAAGAACTGGAAGAAAAAGATTTCTAATAAGGCCGTCGAGCGCTTTATTCATTTGAAGGAGGAATACTCCGGGGCTCTGAAAAAGAAAACACGATTCGTGCTCTACAGCGAGAAAGGGTTTACCAAGGCCCAGGAGGACATGATGAAAGCCGCCGGGATCATCTACACAACACCCGAACGATTGACGACTTATTTGCACATGGATTAGGTGGAGGCAGCCCTTGAAAGATCGCATCTTCCGCGAGCCTTTGAGCAAGCTGGCGGGTTTTGAATTCGACGAGAAGGTGGCGGCCGTTTTCGATGATATGGCCCACCGCTCCATTCCCTTCTATGAAGAAGTCCAGACCATGATCGTGGACCTGGTCGGCCAATACTACCAGGAGGGTACGCGCATCTACGATCTGGGTTGCTCCACCGGCAGCATGACCGCGCGGCTGGCCCTGGCTTATGACGGCATCCACGAGATCGTGGGCATCGACAGTTCTTCCGCCATGATCGACAAGGCGCGGGCCAATTTGGACCGGTTGGAGACCGCCGTCAAACTCACCCTGGAGCCGGGGGATGTGCGCGAGGTGGAGATTACCGACGCCTCGGTCGTGATCATGAACTACACCCTTCAATTCGTGCGGCCCCTGTACCGCGAGCGCGTGATCGAGCGTATTTTCAATGGGTTACAGCCAGGGGGCGTGTTGATCCTTTCGGAGAAGGTGTTGGAGGAAAACACCCATCTCAGCCGCCTGTTCATCGATGCCTATTACCGGTTCAAGCGCGCCCGGGGTTACACCGAGTTGGAGATCAGTCAAAAGCGCGAGCGTCTGGAAAACGTGTTGGTGCCCTACAAGGTCAGCGAACTCACCGAACTGTTACAGCGCGGCGGGTTCAGCGAGGCCGGCGTGTTCTTCAAATGGCATAACTTCGCTTCCCTGATCGCGATGAAGAGCCTGTAACAGGTCGCGGACGTGACAGGGCCTTCCCATTCAGTAGGTCGCCGTCATGCAACCCCGCACATACCCTTCCTACTGAGCAAGTCGCCGTTATGCAACCCCGCACATACCCTTACCACTGAGTAAGTAGCCGTTGTGCAACCCCGCACATACCCTTCCTACTGAGTAAGTAGCCGTTATGCAAAGCTGCACATACCCTTCCTACTGAGTAAGTAGCCGTTATGCAAAGCTGCACATACCCTTCCTACTGAGTAAGTAGCCGTTATGCAAAACTGCACATCCACTTCCGACTCAAGTTGATATATCAGCAAAACCCTTGCTGAATAACGATTCTTCAGGTTGTGAAATAAAAACGGACAGAAAAACCGGGAGAAATGAGGACACGAGCCGAAGCCGATGAAACAAGGGGGTCTGCAATGGGTAAAATATCCCATGTCCAATGCCGAAGGTCCGCCTCGGCGGGTCCAAGCGTTGAAGATCTTAACCGGCGCCTCATTGCCGACCTTACCTCCAACTTTAAATCCCACCTTCAAGCACGCACCGGGCTTGTATTGGACGCCTACCTGATCTAAAATGCGCTTAAACACCGACGCCTGCTTGAGCCGAGCCTGGCCGCATACTCTGTTCAAGAGCCCATTAGTTTTGCGCGTCTCTCTAACGGCCGAAATCGGCCCCGACCCAATATATCCGGAGGTCCTACTATGTCCGTCCCCAGTGATATCGAAATTTCACAAGCTGCCAAGATTACCCCTATTCAGGATTTCGCCCGTTCGATAGGCTTGGAAGAGGATGATTTAGACATTTACGGCAAATACAAGGCCAAGGTCCATCTCGACGTTCTGGACAAACTTTCCGACCGCAAGAACGGTTATTATATCGACGTGACCTGCATTACCCCGACCCCCTTGGGCGAAGGTAAAACCGTGACCTCGATCGGTCTGACCCAAGGTCTGGGCCATATCGGCAAGAAATCCATGGTTTGTATTCGCCAGCCCAGCCTGGGACCCACCTTCGGCATCAAGGGCGGCGCCGCGGGCGGCGGTTACAGCCAGGTGGTTCCCATGGAGGAATTCAACCTGCACCTGACCGGCGACCTGCACGCCATCAGCATCGCGCATAACCTGATCGCCGCGGCCCTGGACTCGCGCATCTACCACGAAAGCAAGATTCCCAACGCCAAGCTGGAAGAGATGGGCATCAAACCCCTCTACATCGACCCTTACGCCATCAACTGGAACCGGGTGGTGGATATCAACGACCGCGCCCTGCGTCATATCACCGTCGGTATGGGCGGCTCGGAAAACGGCGTCCCGCGCGAGGCCGGCTACGATATCACGGCCGCCTCCGAGTTAATGGCCATCCTGGCTCTGTCCACCGATCTCAAGGATATGCGCGAACGCATCGGCCGCTGCATCGTGGCCTTCACCAAACACCACAAGCCCGTTACCGTGGAAGACCTGGGCGTGGCCGGCGCCGCGGCGGTGCTGCTGAAAGACACCATCATGCCCAACCTGATGCAGACCCTGGAGGGCCAACCGGCCTTCGTGCACGCCGGTCCGTTTGCCAATATCGCGCACGGCAACTCCTCGATCATCGCCGACAAGATCGCCTTGAAGCTGGCCGATTACGTGGTGACCGAATCGGGTTTCGGGGCCGACATCGGCATGGAGAAGTTCTGCAATATCAAGTGCCGCTACTCCCAACTGAAGCCGGACTGCGTGGTGGTGGTCTGCACGGTGCGCGCCCTCAAGATGCACGGCGGCGGTCCCAAGGTCACCCCGGGCCGGCCGTTGAACAGGGCCTACACCGAGGAGAACCTGGAACTGCTGGAACAGGGCATCTGCAACCTGGAACACCACCTGAGCGTGGTCAAGAAGTACGGTATTCCCTCGGTCGTGGTCATCAACCGCTTCCCCACGGACACGGACGCCGAAATTGAACTGGTCAAGAAGAAAGCCCTGGAAGCGGGCGCGGCGCGCGTGGTGCCGGGCGATTACTGGGAAAAGGGCGGCGAAGGCGGCGCCCAAATGGCCGAGGCCGTGGTGGAAGCTTGCGAACAAAAGCATGACTTCCGCTTCCTGTACCCGTTGGAAGCGACCATCAAGGAAAAAATCGAGACGATCGCCAGGGAGGTTTACGGCGCGGACGGCGTGATTTTCGAACAAAAAGCCGAGAAGCAGATCCGCAAGTACGAGAAGAGCGGTTTCGGGAAACTGCCCATCTGCATGGCCAAGACCCACCTCAGCATCTCGCACAACCCCAAACTCAAGGGACGTCCGACGGGCTTCACGGTACCGGTTCGAGAGGTCCGCCTGAGCGCGGGCGCCGGGTTCATCTACCCGTTGCTGGGCACCATGTCCACCATGCCGGGCCTGCCCTCGAAACCGGCGTTCCTCAATATCGACATCGATTTGGAAACCGGCAAGGTTCAAGGTCTCTCCTAAACAAGAAGCGCGGACAAAACCGCCCTGTTACCGGTCACGCTCTCATCGAAAGAGAAAAGGGCGGCCGCGGGCGGTTTTGTCGGCGATGAAGCGACCGGATTTTTGCGGGAATGGTTCCGGGTCGGGCCCGCGCCAAGCCCTGACGGAAACCCGGACGTTGCGTTTCGCGTACAGAATAAGCGTCCGTGCATTTTGCCTTGGCCGTTTCCCCCGCCGCCTGTAGAATGAGTGCCGAGCTTCACCTTCGAGGGGTTTTGTATTGAGTGAATCCAAAAATCCGTTGCTTCGTATCGATTCCTTTCGGCTCACCCTGGCCGTTTATTTCTTCCTTTACGCCTACATCGTCGCGCGCAGTCTGGTTCCCCTGCCCGATGAACCGCCGCGCATCAATTTCTGGGGCGTCTTCTGCGTGACCGGGGGTGTGGTCATCGGTTACCATTGCCTCACCAGTAGTTTTCGACTCTTTCTGGTCGGGATCTGGCTGTTTATTCCCATCGGTTATTGGCAGTTGGGCAAAAAGATCAAGTTCCTGGAGATGATGCTGGAGCCCAAAACCATTCAGGTCGTCACCCAATATTCCCTGGGGATCGTCTTGTTCGTCCTGTTGATGCCCAAAGCCTTCCGCACCTTTCACAAGGGCGTCTCGGAATACCGACGATCCGATCTGCTGTTCCTGAAGAAGGGCGTCCGGTACTAGGCGATCATCGCTGCAGATTGTCGCCGTTTTCGGGTTAGAATGACGGCGGGCGTTTGTTTGTGCTCTTGTCCGATGCGGGTTGCCTGTTTTCAACCCATCCACTTGCCCCATCCATCCATCGAAGAGGTTCCACTTGGAAGCGCTACTTGCCGAGTTGTCCGGGGCGTCCGTACTGGTGAAGATCCTGATCCTCGGCAGTTGGACGCTTGTCTCGGAAGACTTGACGACCATTTTGGCCGGGATCATGGTTTCGCAGGGATATCTTCATCCCATGACCGCCGTAGCGGGGTGTTTTCTGGGCATCTTCTTCGGGGACGGCGCCCTGTATGTGCTCGGACTGGTGGTCGGACGACCCGCGCTCAAGTTGCCCGTACTGCGCAACCTGCTGCCGGAGGAAAAAGTAGAGGCCGGCGCCCGCTGGTTCGAGAAACGAGGCATGATCGTGGTCTTCATTTCCCGGTTCCTGCCCGGCACCCGGCTGCCCACCTACTTCGCCGCCGGGCTGGTAGGGGCGCGCATGCGTTATTTTCTATTGGCCTCCGGCCTGGCGGTGGGCGTTTGGACACCGCTGCTGGTGTTTGTCTCCTACTTTTTCGGCGATCAGATGTTGGCGGTGATGGAGGCCAACGAGAAGTATAAATGGCCCATCATGATCGGCGGCATCCTCGCTCTTTTCTCCGGTGTTCGCCTGGCTTTGGCCCTGGGCAATTGGAAGTCCCGGCGCAAGCTGCGCTCGCGTTTGTACCGCCTCCGGCGATGGGAATTCTGGCCCATGTATGTCTTCTATGCGCCCATTGTCCTATACAACATCTGGCAGGCCCTGAAGCATTTCAGGTTGAACCTGCCGCTGGCCAGTAATCCGGGCATCCTCAACAGCGGCTACGTGGGCGAGTCCAAAAGCGAGATCCTGCGTTCTTTCAAGGAACAGGACCGATTCATCGCGCGCTTCCATGAGATCCGGCCCGATAAGGATGTGCACAGCCGGGTCCGCGAGGTGGAAGACTGGATGGAACGGGAGAATCTCAGCTTTCCCGTCATCATCAAACCCGACGTGGGGCAACGCGGCGCGGGCGTCAAGCGTATGAACAACCGCGAAGAGTTGCACGCCTACCTGGCCGCGTATCCCCTGGACGCCCATGTCCAAGCCATTGCGCCCGGGCCCTACGAGTTCGGCGTCTTCTACCGGCGTTTTCCCTGGGAGGAGCGCGGTCGCATCACCGGTTTGACCGGCAAGGAATTCCCCCGGGTGGTGGGCGACGGCAAAAGCACCCTGGAAGAATTGATCCTGCGTCATCCCAAGGCCATGGGCCGCATGCATATCTATCTCAACCGGTTCAGGAAGCGCCTTGACGAGGTGCTGCCCATGGGCGATTCGCTGTATCTGGTCACCACGGGCAATCACTGCCTGGGTACCTTGTTCACCGACAGCAACTATCTGGTCACCCCGGAACTTGAATCGCGATTCGACCAGATCTCCCACGCCATCCCGGGCTTCTACATCGGCCGCTACGACGTGCGCGCCGACGACCTGGAAGGCTTTCGCACCGGCGAGTCCTTCAAGATCATCGAGTTGAACGGCAGCGCCTCCGAGCCGGGGCATATGTACGACAACCGTCACAATCTCTGGTACGCCTGGCGAACTCTTTTCGTCATGTACCGCGACATCTGGCAGATCGGCCGGGCAAACGTGTCCAACGGTTTTCGACCCGTAACCATCTGGAAACTGCTGCAGGACCACCGACGCTACGCCCGGCAGTTACACCGGCACCTGAAGAACTGAAGCCCGCTCATTCTTTCTTCTTTTGGTTTTCCTGGAGCTTTTTCTTCTGTTCCAAGTCCTTTTTCTTCTGTTCCAATTCCTTTTTCAACCGCTCCAATTCCAAATCTGTCGCGCTGGGGCCTGTTTCAGTGGATTCGCCGGCTTCCGACGGCGGTTGCGGAGTCGGATCTGCCGGCTCGGAGGTTGCGGGCGCGGGTGTCGGCGTTCCGGATTCCACGGCCGGCGGGTCTTGCGCGGGAGAATCGCCGTTCTCGGGGCGCAACCAGAAAAACCAGACGGCGACCAGAACTATGATAAGGACAGCCGCGATCACCAGTAACAGGGGACCGCGGGAAGAAGACGGGGCCGGTTTTGCAGGACGCCTGGCCGGCGGCGGGGTCCTCTTAGGCGAAGGAGCGGGCGCCGCCGAGGGCGGGGCAGCCGCGGGTTCCTTCGCAACAACCGGTTTCTCCACCGTTTTCGGCTCGGTCATTTTCGGTAGTTCCATCTTCGCCGAAGTTCCGATTTCCTCGATATGCCGTGCAAGATCGGCGTCGTCCGGTTCAAGACCATGACCCAGGAGATAATGCTGAAGCAACTCGGCCAACTCGGCGGCGCTGGGAGCCGGAGCATCGGCCGCAACGCCCAATGCGGCGGCAACCACCTCGGACAGGGCGATGGGTATGGCGGTATCCCGGTTCATGGGCGCGTCGGGATTGAAACGGTCCGGCAGGCTCCCGGTGAGTGCGCGATAAAGAATGGCGCCCAGGGCGTAGATATCGGCGCGGGCATCATAAGGTTCGCCGGGCGGCAGGTAGGACTCGTTGCGCCCGGTGGGAACGCCCAGGGTTGCACGTGCATGCGCCATGCACCCGTTCATGCCGAAACCGATGATCTTGATTTCGCCCTCGCTGGAAATGAATATCTTTTCCGGGTCCAAATCGCCGTGACTCAGTTCCAGAGGGCGGCCGTCGATACCCTTCTGCCCGTGGGCGTAGTTCAATGCATTGGCCAGGCAGGCGCCTAAATGCGCTACGGCTTCCGGCGGGAGCAACCTCTGTTTTTTCTCGGCCTCGCGGAAAATACTTTCCAGGGTGCGCCCTTCCATATATTCGCGCGCCACAAACGCGTTGTTACCCATCCTACCCAACTCGTGGATGTGCGCGATGTTGGGGTGGTTCAGATTGGCCACGGCGCGGGCTTCCTCGGTGAACAGATGGATGAAATTACGGTCGTTGCTCAACTCGGCATTCATTTGACGAATCGTGACGATTTTCTCGAATCCCTTATCGCCCAACCGCTTGGCTTTCCAATACTCGGACATGCCGTCCTCGCCCAAGCGCTCCAGAAACTCGTAATCGTTGCTGACGGCCAGTTCCGGCACCGGCTCGGACGGTGGATCGGCGACCATGGGATCGGGGTCGGTTTCGTCGATAGGATCCGCAAAATCGAAAAGCGGCTCTTCGGCAGGCGGTTCCAGTACGGGTGTGGCGTCCGGGTTGGTAGCCTCGACCGTGGCAGGCGGTTCCAGGGAGGGTGCGGTGTCCCATTCGGGTTCACGGGAGGGTTGCTCAGGCGTCTCTTCGGTTTGGACCGTTTTTTCTTCCCTGTCGGCGGTCACCGGTGCGGGTTTCTGCTCCGAGGCCTGATTTCCGGTTTCGATTTCCTTGATCACGGAACCGAAAATATCATTCGCGGTCAGTTTGAAGCCGGGCTCCAATTCCTCGACGGGCGGCGGGGGCGACGCGGGTTCGGGAGCGGGCGGCTCGTCTTTTGTCGAAAAGTCCAGATCGGTAATGGCATCCAGGAAACCGTCGTCGTCGCTAACGCCGTCCAAACTATCGGTAATCTCTACCGGACCCAGGGTGGCATCGACGACTTCCGGGGCCGACAAGGCAGGATCGAGGCGAATCTCGTCTTCAAAATCGATACTCGCCGGTTCCGTCACCTGGTCGAGATTGAAACTTTCAGGCGCCGACGGGTCCGGCTCGGGACCGGTATCGAAGTCAAAGCTTCCCCCGGCAACGGTCGCCTCCAGGTCGTCATCGAAGCTGAACCCCTCGGGCGCGGTTGCTTCCAGGTTGTCACCCATGGAAAGCGGGATATCGTCGTTCATGGAAACAGGAACATCATCGTTCACGGAAAGCGGAACATCATCGTTCATGGAAACCGGCGGAGAATCACTCATAGATACGGGGCCGTCGTCCATGATGAACGAGGGTGGCGGTTGGAAACCGGTTACCGGTTCGCCGGCCAGTTCGCGCATTACGCGTAGAAGATGCTCCTCGGTATAGGGTTTCTCCAGGTAGGCGGTAACACCGAAACGCGTCCGGGCATCGCGCTGGTAACGGTCCCCCTTGTAAATCGCCGTAGAAATAACGGTAGGCATGTCGGGGTATTTATCCCGGATCTGGCGGCAGAACATGAAACCGTCCACGCCGGCGATCATGGGATCCACAAGGCAGGCATCGGGTTTGAACTCGTCCAGGGCTTCCATGGCGCCGCGTCCCGAATTGACGGTATGCACCTCGAATCCCGCCGTTCTGAGGACGGCGGCAAGATAGCTCAGGCTGGTTTCATCGAAATCTGCGATAAAAATTTTGGGGGAACTCATAATGGTGAACGCTTCCGGCAAATGCGTATAGAGGATTAGAACATAACACAACTATTGCCAAGGAGCAAAAAGCAATCCGATGTAAGATGCGATTCGAGGGGGGACCATTCACGATCCATGAACGGTGTTCAGCCCTGCAATCGCCGTATTGTGTCGACATAATTTTTGCAAAATCCTCGCCGACATTGGCATTGGTGAGGTTACAGGCTGTAGGAGCTTAAAATATCGATGACGGCCCGCACCATCCGTTCAAAGATAAAATATCGTCGTTTTTCGGTCGGACGTTGCTCGAATGGTTCCGATCAGCCCTCGATGCTGAGCCGGAAGCCCGCCATTTCGTAAAGGCTGCGTTCCAGGTCTACCAGATGACGGGTCTCGTAGCGACCGATGATCTCGCCGGTTTCGCCGCCTTTCATCAAGATTCGGGGCGGTTGCTTGCCGCGATCCTCCAGTTCGAAAGAAACATCGCTTTGGAATAGGGGCGCTTTTTTATTCAGACGCAACACCATGTCGTGGAGTTCGCGGTCGTCGCCCAGCAGGCTGTCGGCGAGACCGGCCATGGGCGCCGAACGGGTCGGAGCGGCGGGTTGAACCGGCAACTCGGGCTGCCGGTCCATCTGGCGCGCGGGACTTTGCTGGTAGCGGGAATAGGTAAGGTCGATGTGGCCGATCATGGTTCAGCTCCGGGCGGTGTCAATGGAAACAGATGCATGTCTTATCTCAGCTCAGCAGTTGGAAGACTGCCTCAGAGGTCAGGTTGGCCTGGGCCATCACCGATACATTGCTTTGGCTTTGTAACTGGAGACGGGTCAGTTGGACGGTTTCTGTCGCGATGTCGGTATCGCGTAAGCGGCTTTCCTGCTCTTGCAAGTTAGCAACCCGAATGTCCAGGGTGTCCATATTGTCGATCAGGCGTTTTTGGATCGCGCCCAGTTGGCCGCGCTGTCGAGAAAGGTTGTCGATTGCCGCTTCGGCGGCGGCCAAAACCACGTCGCCGTTGGCCGTGGTCAAGAGATCCGTGCCTGCCAAACCCAAGGTAGTCGTATCGAAGGGCGTGGTCGTAATGGTCACCTGGTCCGATCCGCCGGCGGCAAGGGCGGGCTCCAGGTTGACCGGGTAACTGAGACCGGTACCGAACAATTGCAGGTCGTTGAAATTGGCCCTTTCATTCAACTGGTCCAGTTCCGCCAGCAAATCCTGGTATTCCGCGTCATTGGCCTGCTTGGAGAACGAGTTGTCGGCGCCCAGGGTGCCCGTGGCGGAACGCATACCCAATTCGATGATACGCGTCAGGATATTGGTTGCTTCCTGCAAGGTGCCGTCCGCCAATTGGATGACACTGGTCCCGTCGAAGTTGGCGCGTCTAAGGCTGCGCAACTCCCTGATTTCGGCGCGTATGTTGTCGGAGGTATTGAAATCGACCACATCATCGGCCGATTTCTCCAGGCGTACGCCGCTGGACAATTTGCTAAGTGATTTGTTGATACCCTCATCCACGCGGTTAAATTGCACCAGTGCGTCAAATGCTCGAAAATTAGTGGCAACGGAAGCCATGATTCACCCCGCTTCATTCTGTGTCGGTCAGCCGGCTTCGGAGCAAGGCTCGGGCCAATCTTGAATACGGTTCACAAAGGACTGATAACAATATCTTTAGTTCTTGGGGTAGTAAAACCGAAGGATTTATGACAAGATGGAAATGCTTGTTAATACGGAAAAATTTTCCTCATTATTCAGGTGCGAGGTAAAAATGACCATTTTGATCATTAACGGCAAGGAAACCCATGACATTCTTACCCATGAAGGCCAGAGTGTTTTGGACATCCTGTTGGCGGCACAAGATAAATACTGGGGACCGGAAACGTCTATTGAAAGCATGCTGGTGGACGGTAACGCGGTCGAGCCCTTGAATGAGGAATCACTCGGCGCTATGCCGGCCGGGGGCAAGCGCATCGAAATAGTATTGCAAACTCCTGAACCGCGTTCCTTGAAGGAAACACTGGCAGAGGCTTCCGCCTATCTGGCCCGGTTGGAAACGGGATTTGAAGAACTCTCCAATCGCATTCGAAATCAGGGTGATACCACGGCCTACACCATGCTTCATGACGGCATGGAAGGGCTTTCCCAAATTATCGGCCTGTTTTCAGTCATCCAGAAAACCCAGACATTGCCGGAAGACATGGCGGAAGACTTCAAAGGTTTGATCGAAAGCCTGAGTGAGAAATCGGAGGAGATGACAGACGCCCAAGAGAGTCGCGACCCTACCTTGATCGCCGACATCCTGGAGTACGAATTTGTAGAATCGGTACAGGAACTGCGAGGTTATCTGGAAAGAATCAGGAGTCAATTGACCGACTGATTCTATTTTTAAGTCATATGGTTGCAGACGTGCAACGGAGGGCGGTGACACCATTCGGCGCCTGAAATTCGCGGAATTCAAAAAGGAACTCGACCAATTCGATGCTCTGGCCGCGGCTACCCATGGTATCGATCGACATTGCTCGTCTTCACAGTGGATCCTGCCGGCGCGGGAAGCCTTCCACGGTCATACGCGACCGTTGGTCTTTTCCTGGGACCAGGGTTATTGCGCACTGAACTTGGAACGACATCCCGAATTGGGCCGATTGCTGATGCCCATGGAGGCCAGTTGGTGCCTGGCCAGTCCCATTGTCGCCTCCTACGAGGTGGATGCCGGTCTGGCGTTTGCCACTTTTCTGGCCGGATTCGCCGACTGGGACACCGCCCTGCTGTCGGGCATCAACGAAAAATGCTCTTTATTTCAGGCCATGATCTACCCGCTGGTAAATCGCTTCAAACTGTACCGGGGCTCCAACACCGTCCGCCTGACGGCCTCGCTGGAGGGTGGGGCCGACGGCTTCCTCTCGCGACGCACCAGCCGCTTTCGCAATAACCTGCGCCGGGCTTTGCGCCGCGCCCGGGAGGCCGGTTTGACCTTCGAGGAACAGACCGGGCCGATCGACGAATGGCAAGGGGCCTTCACCCGCATGATGGCCGTGGAAAAACTGAGTTGGAAGGGTTTGAGCGGTCAGGGTGTGGACGAGGGACCCATGCGTCAATTTTACGACGGCATCCTGGCTTTGACCGCACCCGCGGGGAAGGCTCGATGGATCATCGCCCGTCGGGACGACCGCGACGTCGGTTTCATCTTCGGCGCCGTGGTCAACGATACCTACCGCGGCTACCAGTTCAGCTTCGATGATCGGTACCGCGATTTATCGCCGGGCCACGTGTTGCAGTACCGCATGATCGAGTTGCTCTGTGAGGAGGGCGTCCGGTGGTACGACCTCGGCACGGAAATGGACTACAAGCGCGCCTGGTCGGACCGGGAATTGGAAACTACGGCTATTCTCATCCGCCGATGAAAGCTCCGATTGAGCGGACGTAACGTTCTTCTGAGACCCGGTTTCCCAGGTCGGCCGGGGAAAAGCCTTGCCTTATATGACTCTTAGCTGTCGGGACTCTCATGAATTACTGTTTTCAGAGCGCTGGATCTGTGCTTTAATGAGCCGTTGCCAGGTAGCATTTATTCAGCCGGAAGAACCCCTGTTATGACCGAATTCAAAAAAATCGGGCGTTATGTTGTAGAAAACCTCCTCGGTGAGGGGGCCATGGGTAGTGTCTTCAGGGCGCACGACCCCTTTATCAAGCGCACCGTGGCCATCAAGATCGTCAAACTGGACGCATCCAGTAATGAGGAAGAAGCCCAGGAATTCCTGGAGCGTTTCAAGCAGGAAGCCCAGATCAGCGGACACCTGAACCACCCCAACATCGTGGCCATTTACGATGTGGGCGAACAGGACGGCATGCCCTATATAGCCATGGAATATGTGCAGGGCATGACCCTGAGCGCCTATATCCGCCAGGAGAACCCGCCCTCCCTGGGTGAACGCATGAAGGTGCTCACGTCCCTGGCGGGCGCCTTGGATTTCGCCCACGCCAAGGGCATCGTGCACCGCGACCTGAAGCCCGCCAACATTCTGGTGCAGGAAAACGGGACACCTAAGATCATGGACTTCGGCATTGCCAAAATGAGCGGCTCCAATCTCACGCAGACCGGGGTTTTCCTGGGCACGCCCAGCTACAGCAGCCCTGAACAGATCAAAGAGGGGCATGTCGATTATCGTTCCGACATCTTTTCCCTGGGCACCCTGGCTCATGAAACACTGACCGAAGAATTGCCCTTTACAGGTCAAAGCATCAACGCCATCCTCTACAAAATAGCCAATGAACCGCCCAACCTGAGCGCCGAGTTGCCGGGTCAACCCATTCGCGTCTCCGTCTTTCGCGAGGTGATGTTCAAGGTATTGCAGAAAGACCCGGAGCAACGCTACCAGAAGGCTTCGGATTTCACTTCCGCACTTATGGGCGCGGTGAAACTGAGCCAGGAAGAACAAACGGTAGTGGGTCATCTGGCTGATCAACTGGACGCCACGGTTCGCGATGTTTCCGGTGTCCGCAAAAATCTGCAACGCTCCGATTTTGAACAGGCGCGCAGCATCCACCAGACCACGCCGCAACTCACCCCGGAGCCGGTCAAAAAGAAAGGCAAGGGCGGTCTGTTCGTGGCGATCATCTTGCTGGCCGTGGCGGGTACCGCTATCTACCTGCACCTCACCGGCGAATTACAGCCCATGCTGCAGGATTTTCAAAAGTATTTTGAAAAAAGCAAAGAGGTGGTCATCAGCGAGACGGATCTCGGAGAGGAAAATGAGGAGCAACCTCCCGTGGGCGAACCGCCGAAACCAGTCGATTTGGAGCGAACCTTCGGGGTGAATTCACAACCGCAAGGGGCCAAGGTCTTTATCGACGGTCAGGAAATCGGGCCCACACCCGCCACCTACACCTGGCGCAAGCCCCCGGGCGCCGTCGCGGAACTGAAGTGGGTTCTGACCAATCACGAGGACCACGTTCAAACCATCACCATGGCAGAAGACCTGCCCGGCAATTTTACCGCCGAAATGAAGTTGAAATCGATTCAGCGCACCATCACCAGCAAACCCGCCGGGGCAACGGTTCAGTCGGGCAATAGTAAGCTTGGCGAGACCCCGTTGGACTTCTCCTTTTCCCCGGAGGACAAGGTCACGCTTCGATTCAGCAAGGAAGGATACGAGCCGCAAACCATCTCCTACACGGAGGGGAAAAGCAGACCGGGAAAGCTGGATGTGGCGCTGAAGAAACTACCGCCGCCGGGCACGCTGAGCGTGATCAGTTTTATCGAGGGACTGACCATCGAGATCGACGGGCGTCGTCAAAGCGGCACCCAGTTCACTTTGAGACCGGGCAAGCACAAGATCAAAATAAGCGCGCCGCGCTTCTTCTACGAAGAGGAACGGACGGTGGACATTCAAGCGGGGGGCGCTGAAGAAATCAGAACCCCGGATGTGGTCAGCGTAAAGAAAGTCGATTTTGTGGGCTCCCATCCATATGTTTTCGTCAAAATCAACGGTCGTTTCGTCGAAAAGGGGGGAGAACATGATACAACTCCCATGTCCAACCTGCGGATCGTCCTGGGCACGCATCGATTCGAGTTCGTCGATCCCAATGATACAGACAACATCCTGAAAAAGAAAACCATCGAGGTAAAGTCGGGTGAAGACATTATTGTTTCTTCTGATGACTAGCTTATTCCTGGCCCATGCTATCGGTCAGGATCAGGCTGAACGGCTGTATGACAATGCGGTTACGTTCCTGAACGCGGGCAAGATTAAAGAAGCCAACACCGATTTCGAGCGGGTAATCAGTAACTATGCCGATTCGCCATGGGCGCCCAAGGCCCTGTTGCAGTTGGGCGACTATTACCTGACGCGGGAAAAGGACCACGTTCGCGCGCTGGAATACTTTCAAAAGATCCAAGACAACTACGCCTCCAGCGCCGATGCAGCGGCCGCGTATTATTTCAAGGCCCTGATTATCGAGCAACACGGCAAGAGTCAGGAGGAATTGAATGCGGCTGTTTCCGATCTGGTACGCATGAGCAATCTGTATCCAGGCAACGCCTGGCAGAGCGATGCTCAATTCCTTTTCGGTAAGTTGCAGTTCCGCCTGGGTGATTACGATCAGAGCCTCAGCTTTTTCCAGCGCCTGGAGTTCTCCTACCCGGATTCGCCCAATCTTCCGGAGGCCTTCCTGTTAAGCGCCCGAGCGGCCTACCTGAAAGGTAGCAGCGAACGCGCCTCCGTGGTGTTGGCGCGGCTTCAGGCAAGGTTCCCCAACAATCCCGAGGCCGCTCGCGCCGCATCCTGGCTTCGTTTGCTTTCCCGCTTTGAAGAACAGAACGTCAACTTTCAAACCGATCGCTCCTTTTTCGGAGGCACGCCCAAAAAGTTCGCTTCTCCCGAAGTGATTATGATAACCCCCGATGACAAGATCGCGGTCATGGATAAGAAGGGCGCCTACCTCTACGCCCTTTCCGGCGGCCAACCCGAGTCGTTGTCCGGCAAGGATCTGGCTAATTTCTGCGTAGGTCGGCGCGGGCGCCTGATGCTGGTCTATAAAAGCCGCATCGTCAGTCGGGACGGTACCGTCTCCTACACGGGACTGGCCGGCCCCAAGGGTGAGCTGAAAGGGCTGCGCAGCGCGGCGGTCGATGAATTCGGGCGCCTGTTCGCCGTGGATAGCGGCGCTCGCGACTTGATTGCCTTCACTCAATCCGGCGAACTGATCAAAAGTTTCAATATGAACCGCCCCCGCGTGGTGCGTACCTTGGGCGCGGAGGTCTGGGCCGTTGACGACGATGCGACCGGCCTGAAGAAGTTCACCGCGGGTCTGCAACCCGGCGAGCATAATTTCCCATCCCTCAAATCGATCGAAGATTTCTGCTTTGACGACTTCAACAACCTCTACGTTCTCTACGACCGGGGTTACCAGGTTTCCATCTACGACCCCACCGGCCAGGTGCGTTTTTCCGCCAATATCAAAGGGGGCAGCTTCCCCCTGAAGCAAGCGCAATCCATCAGTGTTGACGCTTCCGGGGCTTTCTACCTGTCCGACAAACGCGGCGGCGCCGTTTTCCGTTTCCACTGATCCAGCGAGGATATGGCCATGACGTCAGTTACACTGTGCTTTCTGCTACTGTTGGGTTTTCAACAGGACGAAATCAAGACCGAGAACCTGGATACCGTTTCCGTGGGCGATCGCTTCATGGAGGCCAAGGGCATTTTCGATTCGGTCAAACGGCCGGAATCGGAGCCCTTGTTCAAGCAAATCGTCGAAGAGTTGGAAATGCTGACCACCTTTACGGAAGAAGAGCGTTTCCTGATGACGGAAAGCCTCAAATACCTGGGGCTGGTTACCTACCCCGACGGCACGGAGAACTATTTTCGCAAGCTCATTCAGTTCGATCCGTCCTACCAGGTTCAGGCCGGCGACCTGCCGCCCAAGATCGTGTCTGCCTTCGATCGCCTGCGCGGTGAGTTGGTGGGCAGCGTGGTGGTTTCGGCTCAAGACGACACCACCAATTACTTCCTTCAAGGCGCTAAATTGTTTGTAGACGGGCGCGAGGCCGGCGTGATTGACGGCGATACGGTGTTTTATGTATTCACCGGCTTGCGTCAATTCGAGATTCGCCGGCCGAACTACGAGCCCTATGCCCAGGAAATGGAAATCTCTTCCATCGAGCAGGGTTTGATCCGGGGACGTTTGGTGCGCAACGCGGGGGAAATCATCCTGGTCAGTGTTCCGCGCGATGCCCGCGTGATTGTAAACGGCGAACAGGTCGGCGTTACCGACAGCGATGTAAGCGAGGCCTATTATCCATTGCTACGCGAAATGGGCGTCTCTCGCGACGCCGCGGGCATGTTCGTTCTCAACGGCGTGGAAATCGGACCGTTGCGGGTGTCTTTCGAGAAAGATTGCTTCAAAACCCGCGATATGAAATGGGAAGTGACGGAACTCAACCTGACCCAAATCAAACCGGAACCCATGGAGCCCGCTCAAGCCTATCTCAATGTAAAGGCGGCGGGCAAGGACGAGGGCCTGGTCTTTCTAGGCCAGGAGCGGATCGGCTATACCCCGATCGAGAACCATGTGGTTTGCCCGGGCGATTATGAGCTACGCGTTCTCTTCACCGACGGCGAGTTCATCAAGCCCCTTTCCCTGGCCGACGGCGACCGCATGCCCGTCGTGGCCGAACCGCTGCCCTCGATTGCCTGGTACGGCGTGGACAATATCAAGGAAGGCACTCCCCCGGGCGATATGGAGGCTTGGATCACCGGGTTGAAAACCTGGAATGTACGCAAGGTCGATGCTCGCGACACGACCAAGGTGCCGGTCAATCCCTTCCCCATCTTGTTCGGACCCTCTGAAATGACCGAAACCAACCGCACCGCGCTCACCCGTCGCCTGAAAGCCGATTTGTATATGGCCGCGCGCGTGGTGCGCAAAAAAGTGGTCATCCGTACGGTAGAAGTCGCCTTCTGGACACCGCTCAGCAAGCAGATCCTGATCAAGGAATTCGACTTTCGCGAGTTCGACAAGTTTCGCAAGCTGGTGGAATCCTTGGACCTGGACCCACGGCTCACCAGTCCCTGGCTTGGCATTCAGGTTGCCCAGTTGGCGGAACAACAGGGTTGTCGGGTATTGGAAGTTCACGACAAAGGCCCCCTGGCCGGACAGATTCAGGTAGGTGAGCAGGTTCACGCGCTGAACGGCTCTCCTCTGCGCGGACCCGCGGAACTGATGAACATCGAGCCGGGCAAAGAGGTTCGCCTGACCCTGGCCGGGCGCGAGGTCAGCGTGACCCCCGTCGACGCCATTGCCGAAGTCCGCTTCAACCCCGTGGAAACGGCGCCCCAGGCGCTGCTGGCCAAGTTCGAGAAAATGGCCAAATATCACCCGGACGAACTTATCCGCAAGAGCGCCCGCTTCAATCAGGCCCGCTACCAGTTCTTCCTGGGCGATGTCAAAGACTCCTACGATATCTTCTCGACCATGCGTCTGGACATGGAGTATGGTATCGGCCAGGGCACTTTGTTCTTCTACCAGGGACTGTGTTTCCGCAAACTCAAATTTACCAGCGAGGCAACCGAGAGCTTCCGCTCCGCATTGCAATACCCGCAAGCCACCCTATTCGATGCCTACGGTCCCAAGGCGGCATTCTGGGCCGATTCCGAAATGAAAAATACCAACTTCTAAGTTCCCACATTCGGGGCGAGGGGGATCCATGATTACGGAAGCCTTTATCCAGGACCTGCCCAAAACCGACCTGCATGTTCACCTGGACGGCTCTTTGCGCATAACCACCCTGATCGAATTGGCGCGCGAGCGGGGCGTAGAACTGCCTTCCTATTCGGAGGCGGGCCTGCGGGACACCGTCTTCAAAGACGGCTATAACGACTTGACCGAATATCTGCAAGGTTTTGCCTATACCTGCGCCGTCATGCACGACCCCGAATCGCTGGAACGCATTGCCTACGAACTGGCCTGGGACAGCCTTGGCGAAAATGTGCGTTACCTGGAAGTGCGCTTCGCGCCCATGCTGCATATGAGCGAAAAGCTGACCATGGAAGAGGTGCTGGTCGCCGTCGACAGGGGTTTGGCGCGGGCCAAGAAGGAATTCAACGACCGCCTGCGCCACAACGACGACAACAGCCCGCCGTTCGAGTACGGCATCATTGCCTGCGCCATGCGCATGTTCACCGGCGCCTTCAGTCCCTACTACAAAAAGATCACGGAGACGCACCCCTTCATGCCGGCCCGCCAAATGTACGGCGTCGCCTCCTTGGAGCTGGCGCGCGGCGTGACGGCCGTACGCGACAAGACCGGCATCCCCATCGTCGGTCTGGACCTGGCCGGAGCGGAAGACGGTTTCCCGGCCGAGGACCATGTGACGGCCTTCGACTACGCCCACAAAAACTTCCTGAAAAAGACCGTGCACGCGGGGGAAGCCTACGGCGCGGAGAGTATCTTCCAGGCCATCACCCAACTGCACGCCGACCGCATCGGCCACGGCTATCATCTCTTGGACGAGGATTTCATCCAAGACCCCAAGATTACCAATAAGGCGGAGTATATCCGGCGCCTGTCCCAGTTCATTGCCGATAAACGCGTGACCATCGAGGTCTGTCTCTCCAGCAACCTGGATACGGACCCCACACTCGCCTCCATCGCCGACCACCCCTTCCGCCGCATGAAGGAATTGAAACTGTCCACCACCATCTGTACGGATAACCGCTTGGTTTCCAGAACCACGGTCAGCCGCGAATTGAAACTGGCGGTAGACAACTTCGGTATGTCCAACCGGGACTTGAAAAGCATCATCATCTACGGCTTCAAACGAAGCTTCTTCCCCAGAGACTACCGCCAGAAACGCATTTACGTGCGCCGCGTGATCGACTATTACCGGAGCCTGGAAGAAAAGCACCGCGTAGAAATCGAACCGGTTAACGAGTACTGACCTGAAAAAGCCGGGACCTCGCCAAAGTCGTGACATGAGCCGGTGACAACGCCGATTGACTCAAATCTTCCCGGAAAGACATGATCAGCCGGCGTCCGATACGATATTGTTACCGGGAACACATGAGGCCATGCATAACCACAGACAGCCCCCCATCGCCGCGGTGCCGCATTCGGCGATCCGTTGTGTAAAAAAGGAAACTTATCAAAAAGTTCGGGCAGGTTAATGGAAAATGAACCAACCAAGAAAACAAGCGCCTATTCGCCTCAGATCACCGGGAGCGCCGAAATAGAAGCAACCCACCGGGCAAGGCGGGTCTGCTAAAGGATAAAAATGAACGTCGCCGCGCTCGGGACATTCATTGCAGACCTGAAAAACAGACTCCCCGAGTTCGGGCACAACCTATTGACGCGAAAAACGGACTCCCCGAGCTCGGGCACAACTTACTAAACATCTTTCGACCAAACGGGTGTTTATGCAAGCCGGTGAGTTATTCGATTGTTTTATGCATCGTTTTTCTTTAGGGCGAGAGTTGGCTCGGAGCCTGATACTCACGCGACAACCTTCAAATTCCCTCGATTCTGACGACACCCTGCTGAAAAAACTAAACCCCGATGCCGTGTTTCGTCGTAGAATGAAGTGGACGCGTTAGAAACGGGAATTATATTCTCAGGAGAGAAGCATGCCGTCAGGAGTATTTGTAATCGCCATCGTTGCGATTTCGGGATGGATTGCGATCAGTATTTTGAATATCGTCTTCAAAAAGGGTCTTCCCCGCACCCAGGAGGATCAAGCCCGGATTCACCAATTGGAAGCCCAAATCGCAGACCTGAATCGTCGTCTGTCAAACGTGGAAACCATCACCACCTCCAGAGACTTCCAACTGAACCGGGAGTTCGAAGAACTTTCCCGCTAATCATGACCCGGGCAAGGTTCGGCGCCGCCGGGTCGATGACACATAAAGGCTGGGTTTTCCAGACCGCGACCCGCGCGGAAACAGCTCTCTTCCGGCGATGAATTCTCGTTTGAACGCCGCGAAAGAGGAAGTTTTCAGGCCGGTTCAGCCTCTATTGGGTTGGATCAGCTCGGAGTAATAGGGGCTCAGGGTGCCTTCGGTCAGCTTGATGATGCGGTCACCGGTTTCGAAATAGCGATCATCGTGGGAAATAACCAGGACGGTTTTGCCGCGGGATTTCAGGTCAGCCAGGATTTTGTAGTAGAAAACCTGCTTGAACTCGGGGTCCTGGTCGGCGGCCCATTCGTCGAACAGGTAGATGGGTCGATCCTCCAGGTAGGCGGTCAGTAGAGCGAGCCGTTTGCGTTGGCCGGTCGAGAGGTTGCGAGTGGACAACTTGCCGTTCTCGTCGATCTGGACCTTGTGGGAGAGATGGAGTTCTTCCAGGTAGCCGGCCGCGCGCTCGTTCAGACCCTCGCCTTCCAGGCCCAGCAGGTGCTCAAAGATATAGAAGTCGTTGAAGATGGCGGAAAAGTACTGGCGGTAGTAGAGGCGGTCGTCCTCACCGATTACTTTCCCGTTGAGGGTGATGTGCCCCTGTTGGGGGACATAGAGACCGGTGATCAGCTTGGCCAGCGTGGTTTTGCCGCTGCCGTTGCCGCCGACAATAAAGAGAATTTCACCGGCCTTCACGGTAAGGTTGATCGGTCCCAGCGTAAAGGGACGTTCCTCGTCCTCGGGCCGGTAGGTGAGCTGGACGCCCTCCAGGCTGAGTTCGCGGAAGGGCTCGTTCCCGGCGATTAGTGCCAGTTGATCCTCTTTATCTTCAAAGGGGTTGACAGAGATACCGGCGGCGAGTTCGAGACCGATTTCATCGGTTTTATCGAAGGCGACCCCCGCGGCGCGAAAGGTTGCCCGAGTGCCGATAAGCGCCATCACGGGCTGCTGGATATACATGACTACGAGCGCGTAGCCGACAAGCGTGATGACGTCGAGTTGTTGTTGGGCGGGCAAAACGAAGACCAGGATGGCGATGAACACGAAGTACATGAGCCGGATCCAACTGCCGATGATGGTCCCGAGAATGGACCGTCGGCGCGTAGTCTGGAGCAGCTCTTCGGCACTGTCGCGCATCTCGCGGTTGAACATGGCTTCGGCGCGGGCGTAGTGGAGCTTGAGTTCCTTGTTACCGTGGTTGACGGCGCCGAAGCGAACCATGAGCCGGTTGACCGCTTCTCGCATCTTGTCGGTGAGTTGGATCTGCTTGCGCTCGGGAATCAGAAAACTGATGACACAAAAGACAAGAAAGGTAATGAAGATGATAAGCACGGTAGGCGAGAGCAGGCCCAGGTAGATAAGGCCGCCGACCGTTACGCCGGTATTGAGAAAGATACCGGGAACAGCCAGCACGGCGGCATTGATGGCGCGAATATCTTGCGTGAAGGTGGCGTAAAGCCGACCCTCTCCAACTTCTTCCTGACGTTGAAGCTCGAGACCCATGATCTGGTCGACCATGTTGAGCTGCATCTGGTAGGTGAGCCGGGTAGAGACAAACAGATTGAGCAGGGAGGCGAGGATGGAGGTTACAATCGAAGCGACGGCGATCATGCCGAAGATACTTAGCGTGTAAGTAGCCGAGCGGCCCGCCTGGTAGTCGGCAAGAGTTTTACTGAGAATGGCCAGCATCAAGATGTTGGTGCCGCCGCTGATGAGGCCGACACTGGAAGCCAAAATAAACCTGTTGCGGTAGTGTTTGAAAATGAGCAAGACGAGCTTCAGCATGAGCGGCTCCCATCGGCAGAATCGAAACAAGCATGAATGGCGCGTGCAAGGGGGCCTGCTTGATCCCCTTCTACCATATCATGGTGCGTGCCTCCGACGCGTCGCACGGTGAGGTTGCCGCCGCAGAGACGGCCCCAGACTTCCGGTGCATTGTGGAAAGTGGTGCCTTCCGGTTGGAAGAATTGGATCGGGACCTCGACCGGCTTCGGTCGGTACTCGACAAGCGATTTGAAGTTGTTGCGGTAGACCCATAGCAGGCGACGGATACGTTCCTCATCCAATTCCTCAGTGACAATCCCGGCGCGACGGGCCAGGTCCATCACAAAGGCGACCTGTTCCTCGCCTTCGTATTGCTTCAAGATTTCGACGGTGATGGGGATGTGAGGTCCGTAGTGTATGTGTAGTTCTCTTAAGAGCAGGCCGGGCAACATATCCTCATCGGGTGGGCCGGTAAGCGGTATGGGCGTATCCAGCAACATCAAGCCGCCAATCTCCTGCCCTGCTTCTACCAGCACACGCGCCATTTCGAACGCAATGGACCCGCCGAAGGACCAACCCAGCAGGAAATACGGTCCCCGGGGTTGTTGGGCGCGTACGCGTTGGACGTAATGCCGGGCCATGGCTTCCAGGTTGTCCAGCCCTTTGCCCGCTTCCAGTGCGGTGGCTTGAATGCCGTAGACGGGGCGGTCGGCGCCCAGGTGGTAGGCCAGATCGCGGTAGCACAGCACGTTTCCGCCGATGGGGTGGGTGACATAGAGGGGCTCGGCCTTTCCCTCCGATTGCAGGGTGACCAGTATGTCTTCCGCATCGCCCGTCTCATCGTGCAACAGGCGGGCCAGGCGCTCCACGGTGGGGTTTTGGAACAAGGAGGCCAGGGAGAGTTTGCGACCGAAAACGGTTTTGATTTCGGACATGAGATGAATGGCCAGGATGGAATGCCCGCCCAAGTCGAAGAAGTCGGCGTGAATCCCTATGGGGTGCACACCCAGCAGTCGCTCCCAGATGGCCGTCATTTGCAATTCGTGGTGATCGCGCGGCGGTGTGGTATCGGTTTCCACGGTGGCCGCCGCTTCCGTGGGGGTCATCTCGGCCAGCGCCTGCCGATCGATCTTGCCGCTGGGGGTGGTGGGGAATTTGGGCACCACGACCAGGTGCGCGGGTACCATGTAGTCGGGTAGTTGTTCACGCAGCCATTGCGACAGGGCGATGGTGTTGATCTGGTTGCCCTCGCGGGCGATGATGTAGGCGATCATGCGGCGTAGCGCGGGTTGATCGCCATGAACGATGACGGCGGCCATGCTGACCAGGGGCGAGCGCAGGAGAACCTGCTCCACCTCGCCCAATTCGATGCGGAAGCCGCGTAGCTTGACCTGGAAATCGAGGCGACCGAGATAGACCATGGTCCCGTCCCGGTCTGCAATGACCTTATCGCCGGTCTTGTAAAGGCGTTGACCTTGAAGTCCCATGGTCTCCGGTGTAAAAGGATCGGGGACAAAAGTAGACGCGGTGCGCTCCGGTCGGTTCAGATAACCCCGGCCCACACCGGCGCCGCCTACATACAATTCTCCCGGCACACCGGGCGGTTGGAGTTGAAAAAAACGATCCAGCACATAGAGTTGGGTGTTGATGATGGGTTTGCCGATGGGCGAGTGTACGGTTGTCTCGGGTGGCGGGGTTTCGATGAAGTAATGGGTGACATCGTCGGAACACTCGGTGGGTCCGTAGGCGTTGACCAGCGGAATGTCGGGGTAGAGCGCCAACCAGCGTCGGCACAGTTCCGGCGGCAACGCTTCACCGGTAGGGATGAGAAAGCGCAGGCGCTCCAGCGTGGGTGCGGGACCGCTTTCCAACTCGCGCAAGGCCGGCTCCAGCAAGGAGGGCACTACTTCCAGAATGGTGGCCTGGTGCCGGTCCACCAGTTCGATCAATGCGGCGGGATCCCGCATTACGTTGTCGTTGGCGACCAGGGTGCGACCGCCGACCATGGGTGCGAGCAGGAATTGCCAGACCGAGATATCGAAGCTTTGGACGGCGTTCTGGACCACGGTGTCGGTGTGGTCCAGTTTCAGATCCACCCACTTGGCGTCCAGGTGGTTGATCATACCCCGGTGGGTGACCATAGCGCCCTTGGGGATGCCGGTCGAACCGGATGTGAAGATGACATAGGCCAGACGATCGCCGTCCAATTCCCCACAAGCGGGTAGCTCCGGCGTTTCCGCGGTGATGAGATGATCGCAACGCAAGGCAACGGGTCGGATCGGTTCTTCCAACAGGGGTAGTGTTTCTTCTACGGCGGCCTGGTAGGCGGCATCAGCCAGCAGGAATGGACTTCGGGTTTGACTGAGGACGGTTGCCCAGCGTTGGGGCGGATGGGTGGGGTCCAGCGGCAGGTAAGCGCAACCCGCGCCGAACACGCCCAGCATCGCGGTCAGAAAATCGCGACCACGGGTCATGGCCAGCGGGATCACATCCTCCGGCTGCACGCCCCGCCTTGTCAATTGGGCGGTCAGGCGTTTGGCCGCTTCCACCAAATCGGCGAAGCTGATGTCGCCCGCGTCGTCGGTCAGCGCGGTTGCCCCCGGTCGCAGGCGAGCCTGTTCCTCGATGCGTTGGTGTACCAACAGCGGGCCTTCCAGTTCCCGTTCGGTGCGGTTCCACGTCACCAACATCTCGTTGCGCATCTCCTCGCTGATCATGTTCAGCTTCTCAACGCGGGCGTGCGGCGTTTCGATGACGGACTTGATCAGGTTGGTCAAGCACACACCCATGCCGAACACGGTCGATCGTTTGAAGAGTTCGGCGTCGAATTGAAGCGAAAACGAGAGACCCCCGTCCATTTCACTGATGGTCAACTCCATGTCGTACCGCGAGGTGATCTCCTGCCGGTTGATCGGCTGCACCATGATCTGGTTGGTAGGCATGCGATCCATGACCTGATCCACCTTGGAAGGCGGCGTGTTGTGGTACGTAATCATGACCTGGAACAGGGGCGCATGGCTCAGGTTACGAGCGGGTTTCAGTTCTTCTACCAACCGTTCAAAGGGCATCTCCTGGTGCTGGAACGCGTCCAGCGTGGACGTGCGCACGCGCCGGACCAGTTCTATGAAGGTGGGGTTGTCCTCGAAGCGATTGCGCAGGACAAGGGTATTGGCGAACAGGCCGATGAGCCCCTCCAGTGCGGTATCGCCTCGGTTGGCGATGGGGAACCCGACGGAAATATCGCTTTGACCGCTGTACCGGCCCAGCAGCACCTTGAACAGCGAGAGGACCACCATGAAAGATGTCGCATTGATGCCTCTGCCGATCTCTCGCAACGCCTCGGTTTTTTCGGGACCCAGCGCAAACATGACCACGCCGCCTTTGTTCCGTTGCATGGCGGTCCTTAGGTAATCGGTGGGCAACTGCAACAGATCCGGTATACCCTCCAATTGCCTGGTCCAATAAGCCAGCAGCGTATCCATTTCCCGCTTCAGCTTATGTTGCAGCCAGTAGCAGTAGTCCGCGTATTGCAGACGGACGGGGGGCAGGCCGGGCGGCCGTCCCAACAAGTGGCTCAGGTACAGCGCGACCAGTTCTCTGGTGAGAATGCCCACCGACCAGCCGTCACCAATGACATGGTGCATGGACAGCAGCACACAGCGGGTCATATCACTGATGACCAGTACCGTGATGCGGAATACCGGGCCTTTTTCCAAATTGAAACGGTAGTGTTGCTCCAAGCTCATCAGGAGGCGAAGCACTTGACTGCGATGATCTGGTTCCAGGCCGCGCAGGTCGATCATGGTGGGGTCCGTGTTGCGCTTGCTGTCGATAATTTGGATCGGTTCGCCTTGCCAGATATCGAAGGTGGAGCGCAGGACTTCATGACGACGGAAGAGATCGTCCAGCGTCCGCTCAACGGCTTTCATGTCGAACGCACCGACGAGATTCAGTGCTTCGTTGATGTTGTAATTGGCCTGTTCTTCCAACTGGTCTAAAAACCACAGGCGCTGCTGCGAGAAGGACTGAGGCATCAGACTGAGGGTGCGCTCGGCGGCGCGTGCGGCCAGGTCGGGGCGCTCTGCCATCAGTTCCGCCGGCAGCGGCGGACGCGGTACAGGCGCCAGGGGCAGGTCTTCTTCCTGGTCCACTGCCTGAATCTTGCGCAGATGTTCGATTACGGCGGGTTTGTTACGTTTCAAACGCAACTTTAACTCGCCGGTGAAGGCGCCCTTCGGGGCGTCGAAGCACAGATCTTCACCTTCAACCCAGAGTTTGATGCCGCGCTCGCGCAGGCTGCCGAGAAGTTGTTGGATGTCCATTAGAGCCGACCCCGCTCTCTTTCACCGTCGTCTTCTTCATCCTCATCGCTGCGCACCGCCTCGATCATCTCGGCCACACCCAGGATGGTGGGCTCGTCGAAGAGACCGGCCAGAGAGAGGTTGATTTCCAAGGAGCGGCGCACCCGTGAAACGATCTGCGTGGCCAGCAGACTGTCGCCGCCCAGATCGAAGAAGTTGTCGTGTATACCGATCTCGCTGATGCCCAGGCATTCCTGCCAAACGGCGGCGAGTGTCTTTTCGATCTCGGTGGAAGGCGCCACATAGGGCACGTCCAGTGACGGTCTTGGATGTTTAATGGTTTCCGTCGTTGTGGTTTGTTCCGTTTTCTCCTGGCTTGCTTGGGCCACATGGTCCATGTGCTCTTGCATCAGTTGGAGATCGCGAACAGAGACAACCACCTGCGACAAGCCGCTACGCAACACGCGGCCAAAGGCGTCGACACCCTCATCGGGGGCAATACCGATGAAAGATGCAGCCTGCTTGGGCTTCTTGTCGGCCTTGGCGGTGCTGCCGATGCTCCAACCGGAAGCGGCTGCCTCGGCGGCCATCCCTACATCCAGCCAGGCGTCCCAGTTCACCGAAACGGTATTCCAGCCCGCGCCGGCGGCCTTGTTGTTTGCGTAAACATCCATGAAGGCGTTGGCGGCGCAATAGTCTACCTGGCCGAAGGCGCCGTAGACGCCGGTGACCGAGGAGCACAGCAGCATGAAATCCGGCGGCGTCTCGGCGAAGATCCGATCCAGGATCAGAGTGCCTTCTACCTTGGGCGCCAGGATGGGGGCCATCTTGTCGACGGTTTTCAATTGGATGATCCCGCCGCTGGGTAGACCGGCGGAGTGGACGATGCCGTGGATGGGTCCGAAGTGCGCCACGGCCTGGTCGACGGCAGTTCGCATGGACGCCTCATCGGCCGCGTCGGCAGCCACGGGCAGCACCTCTGCGCCCAGCGCTTCCAATTCGCGCAGGCGGCTGATGCGCACGACCGTCTTGTCATCTGCCTCGCGTTCGGCCGGGAGTGCATCCCATTCTTCCCGCGGCGGCAATTCGGCCCGACCCGTCAGCACCAGGCGGGCATTGACGGTCTGTGCCAGGTAACGGGCAAGGCTGAAGCCGATCCCACCCAAACCACCGGTGATCAGGTAGGTACCGTCCTGACGCAGTTTGGGGATGGATGTTGTGGGCGGCAGCGGGGTGTTTTCGTAGCCGCGCATCAGGCGTTGGTTGCCGCGCAGGGCAAGCAGACCGTTGGGCGCCATGCCGGTGGTTTCGGCTGTCAGTTGACCCAACAAGCGCCCGGTGGGCCGGGCTGCTTGCGGCCAAACCACGTCGATCAGACGACAGGAGACATTGGGCAATTCCTGGGGGATGACTTTGGCCGGGCCGATCATGGTGGCCTTCTCCGGGTAGTCGCCCGCAAGACCGTTGACCTCCATCATGCCGTTGGCTAGGATGATCAGCGCGATATTGCCTTCACTCTCGTATTTGCCGATTGCTTGGGCCAGCCAGGTGAGACTGTAGTAGCCACGTTCCTGAATCGTGTCATTGGTGAAACGGGGTTCCGCCGCGGTTATGCAGAGCCCATGCACGATGCGCGTCGGCTGTATGGCGCGGCCCTGCAAATCTTCGAACAGCGCTTCGTAGTCTGCCGGGGCAGTGATATCGATGGTGTAGCTACCTTCGTCCAGGCGTTTCCAGCGCTCGCCGGCAGAGACGGTAACGCAGGTGTGTCCGGCCGCCGCCAATTGCGCACATAGTTGGGCGCCCAACTCTTGATCATCCAGGAATACCAGACAGACCTGTTCTCCGGTATCTTCCTGAGCAAGCAGCGGGGCCGCCTGCCAGGAGGGAACGTAAAACCAATCTTCCATTTCCGGTAGTTTGCCGCCCTGTCGACGTGGTCGCTTCTTGCCTTCGTCCTTAGGGGGTTCCGGCCAAAAGCGCTGTCGCAGGAACGGATAGGTGGGCAGAGGAATGCGGCGTCGGCTTTCGCCCGCGTGGAAGCCCTTCCAATTGATCGGTAGACCCGCCAGCCAGCACTTGCCCAGAGCGTTCAGCAGGAAGGCGTAATCGTCGTCCTTGTCGCGAGGATGAGGCAGCGAAGACAAGACCAGGTGGTCCGCACCGCGATCCGGGTGTTGTTGCGCAAAGGTGGTGAGTGCCCGACCCGGACCAATCTCCAACAGCAGTCGATCGGGATCTTCCAGCAGGTGGCTCAGTCCCTGGCTAAACCGTACCGTACCCCGTAGGTGCTCTGCCCAATAGGTGGGATCGACGGCTTGTGTGTCGGTGATCCAATCACCGCTGACATTGGAGAGGAAGGGTATGTTGGGTCTGTTTCGCCGGACGTCGCGCACAAGCTCGGTAAAGGGTTCCAGGATAGGGGCCATCATGACGGAGTGGAAAGCGTGAGAGGTTACCAGGATACGACAGGAAACCTCGCGCGCGGCCAGTTCGCGCTCTACTGCTTCCAGAGCATCATCGGGACCGGACAGGACGCAACGACGCGGACCGTTGACGGCGGCCAGGCTGACGCGGTCACTTAAGAACGGCGTCAGTTCGTTTTCGGCGAGCGAGACAGCCATCATGCTACCGGACGGCATGGATGCCATTAATCTGCCGCGCGCGGCGACCAGGGCCAGTGCATCTTCAAGATCGAACACGCCGGCAAGGCAGGCTGCCACATATTCACCGATGCTGTGACCGATCAGCGATTGAGGCCGGACACCCCACGACATCCAAGTTTGGGCCAGTGCATAGCTAACGACAAACAGAGCGGGCTGGGCCATGTCGGTGTGGTTGAGGCGCGTTTCGGCTGCCTCGGCTTCTTCCGGCGCCGGGAACAGAAGTGTGCGCAAGTCCAGACCCAGATGCGGCTCCAGCAGATCGACGCAGTTGTCGACAATCTCGCGGAAGCGGGGAACATGGCCATAGCAGCTCTCGGCCATATGGAGGTACTGAGAGCCCTGGCCGGAGAACATGAAGCTGACGGGTCGTTCCGCGGTTTCCTTGCGCCGTTCCAGCACGCCCCCGGCTGCCGGGTTGCGCAATGCGGTCACGGCTTCTTCGCGACTGCCGCAAACCAGGATACGTCTGTGGGAGAAGGCGCGTCGGCCCACATGTAGGGTGTAGGCGGCATCCGCGATATCCAGGTCCGGATTGCTTTCCAGGTGGTTCGCTAGGTCTTGGGTCTGGGTTTCGCGACATTCGGCTGTACGCGCTGACCAGGTCAACAACTGGTGAGACCGGCCCGGTGTGGTCTCACCGAGCTCCGGCGCTTGTTCCAGGATGGCGTGGGCGTTGGTGCCGCCGATGCCGAATGAACTGACCCCGGCGCGTCTGGGAGCGCCATCCGTTTCCCAAGGTATGAGCGTATTGTTGACACGAAACAGTCCTTCGAAGTCGATCTTGGGGTTGGGTTGTCGGTAATGGAGCGAGGGCGGTAGAGCGCCATGTTGCAAGGAGAGCACGGTTTTGATCAAACCGGCTGATCCGGCGGCGGCGTCCAGGTGGCCCAGGTTGGATTTGACCGAACCAATGGAAACGGCGTGTTTGCCGCGCTGGTCGCGGCGGTATGCCTTGATCAACGCGGCCATTTCGATGGGGTCGCCCAGCGGGGTTGCGGTGCCGTGGGTTTCGATATAGCTGACGCTCTCGCTTTCCACACCGGCGTTGGCCAGCGCTTTTTGGATCACAGCCGCCTGGCCGTCGACGCTGGGGGCGGTGTAGCCCACCTTGGCCGAACCGTCGTTGTTGGTGGCCGAACCTTTGACCACCGCGTAGATACTGTCGCCGTCAGCAATGGCATCCGCCAGACGCTTGAGCACCACCAGGCCCACCCCGGAGCCGAAGATGGTGCCTTTGGCATCGGCATCGAAGGACCGACAGTGACCGTCGGGGGAGAGCAGCATGCCCTCCTCATAGAGATAACCGTATTGGGGCGGGGCAACGGTCACACCGCCGGCCAGCGCCATGTCGCAGTCGCCCAGCAGCAGGCTTTGACGCGCCGTATGCAGCGCCACCAAGGCTGTAGAACAAGCCGTTTGCACGGTTACACAGGGGCCTTTCAGGTTCAAGCGATAGGCGACGCGAGTAGCCAGATAATCTTTGTCATTGCCCATGGCGACCTGGATGATGGTGGTGTTTGCCAAAGCATCAGGCCGGTTGGTCAGTGTGTTCAAAAGGTAGTTGTTTAATCCCACACCGCCGAAAACCCCGATGGGTCCGGGATAGGTTTCCGGGTCATAACCCGCGTGTTCCAGAGCGTGCCAGGCTTCTTCCAGGAAGAGACGCTGTTGTGGATCGGTCAGAATAGCATCCTTGGGGGTGATGCCGAAAAAGCCGGCGTCAAACTTGTCGTAGTCTTCCAACATGGAGCAGGCGGGCACAAAGTTGGGGTGGTTGATGAGTTCTTGTGGTACGCCCTGCTCCAGAAGCTCTTCCTCGGTAAAGAAGGTCGTTGCCTCCACGCCGTCACGCAGATTTTCCCAGAAGGTTTTGGGATCGGACGCGCCTGGGAAGCGAAACGACATGCCCACAATCGCAACAGCGGTTTCACCGTTTAATTGGATGGGAGAAGTGCTGCCGGGTGCAGCCTCATCCAGTTCCTCCTCGTCCTCAGTCTCGCTACTGTCGTGCAGGTAGGCGGCCAAGCCGGTAATGGTGGGAAAACGGAACAGGTCAGTCAGTTCGAGCTTTCCGGGATAGTTGTTTTTGAGTCGGTTGAAAACCTGCACCAGGAGCAGGGAGTGCCCACCCTGTTCGAAAAAGGTTTCGGTGGTGCTCACGGTATCTAACTGTAGGAGGTCTTTCCAGACGGCGGCGATATTGCGCTCGGCACGCGTTTTGGGAAGACTGACTGCCGTTGCCTCCCGACGGCGTCCCGGTTGGGGTAGCGCAGCTCGGTTCAGTTTACCGTTGGCCGTCAAGGGGAATTCGTCCAACCACATGAAGGCCGAGGGCACCATATAGACCGGCAGGCGTTCTTGCAGGTAGGTGCGCAACACCTGCTCGCTCACCTCTTCCGTACCTTCAGCACGTTCCAGGTAGGCCGTCAGGCGTTGGTCGCCGGGTCGATCCTCGCGCAGCAGGACACAGGCTTCCGCAACCGCCTCGTGTTGGGCGAGTGCGCTTTCTATTTCACCCAACTCGATACGGAAACCACGCAGCTTGACCTGGAAGTCGATGCGGCCCAGGTATTGGATGGGCCCGGGGCTGCCGTCTATCGGGTATGGTTGACGCGCCAAATCGCCGGTTCGGTAGAGACGGCCGCCGGCCGTATCGGTGTAAGTTTGCGTAAAGGGATCGGGGACAAAACGCTCGGCGGTCAGGGCGGGCCGCCCCATGTAGCCGCGCGCCAGACCCACACCGCCCAGGCACAGTTCCCCGGCGGCACCCGGCGGCACCGGGTTCAGGTAGGGGTCCACGATGTAGGTGACAATGTTGGTAATGGGCTTGCCAATGTCAACGCGCGGCAGTTTGTCATCAGCCGTGCACGGTTGGAAGGTCACATCGATGGCGGCCTCGGTGGGGCCGTAAAGGTTATGCAGCTCGATCCCGGTGTGGATGTTGAAGAACTGGTCGCGCAATTGACTGGTGAGTGCTTCACCGGAGCAAATCACACGTTTGAGACCGTGACCCTCTTCGGCCGGGGCCGTAGCCAGGAAGGCGCGCAGCATGGAGGGCACGAAGTGCAGGGTGGTGATTCGCTCGGTTTCGATCAGCTTGGAAAGGTAGAGGGGATCGCCCTGTCCGCCCGGTTTGGCGACAACCAACGTTGCGCCGGTGATGAGCGGCCAGAAGAATTCCCACACGGATACGTCGAAGGTGTAGGGCGTCTTTTGCAAGACGCGGTCATCGGCATTCAAACCATAGGTTTCCTGCATCCACAACAGGCGGTTACAGATGCCCCGATGGCTGTTGAGCACGCCCTTGGGTTGGCCGGTAGAACCGGAAGTATAGATGACATAGGCCGCGTTTTCCGGCGCCGGTTTCACCGGTTTGGGTGCTGCCTCTGCATCTTGTTCCAGGGGCAGGACCAGTTTGGTTCCCCGTTCCGTCGGGGTCACGGCGGTGTGGGTGACCACCACTTCCGCGCCGGCATCGGTCAGCATGAAGTCTCGGCGCTCGGCCGGATGGTCGACATCCAGCGGCAGATAGGCCGCGCCTGCCTTGAGAATGCCCAGCAGCGCCACCACCATTTCCACGGAACGCTCACAGCAAACCCCGACCACGGACTCGGTACCCACACCCATGTCTTGCAGCCGGGCGGCCAATTGTTCAGCCTGTGCATCTAATGCGGCATAGGTCAATTCCCGCCGCTCGCCGGCCTCAGAGGCGGGGACGATAAGGGCCGTCGCTTGTGGCGTGCGCCGTACCTGTTGCACCAGCAAAGCTGTCAGTGTATCCGCGCCTTCCTCCCACGCTTTGGCGGTTTGGTTGCAGGCGGTCAGCACCTGTTGGCGTTCCTCGTCGTCCATGAGCGACAGTTCGGTAAGCCGGGCCTCGGGATCGGCTGTCAGGCCGGCCAGCAGGTGCCAGAAATTTTTGGCCAGACGATTCATCGTATCGCGGGTAAACAGGGCGACGTTGTAATCGATGGAGCCGAACAGCATCGTGGGTGCTTCTTTCATGGTCAGGGACAGTTCAAACTTGGTGGCGGTTATGGCCGAGCGGACCGGCAGCAGGTTGAGGCCCGATACCTCGATGCCTTCTTCATTACTCGGCGTGTTTTGCAAGACAAAGAGGACCTGGAAAATGGGCGAGTAGCTCAGGCTACGCTCAGGTTTGAGCGCCTCGACGACCTGCTCGAAGGGAATATCCTGGTTGGCAAACGCGTCCAGCGACGATTTGCGCAGGCGTTCCAGGTATTCTAGGAAGCTGGGATTACCGGACAGATCGGCACGCAAGGCGAGGGTGTTGACGAAGAACCCGACCAACCCTTCCAATTCCTGTAAGCCCCGGTTGGCCACGGGGGTCCCAACCACCACATCTTCCTGGCCGCTGTAGCGAGAGAGCAATAAGGTGAACGCCCCGTACAAGCACATGAACAGCGAGGTCCCCGTGCGCCGGCTCAGTTTTTTCAACGCGCTGGTCACTTCGTCGTCGACCATGAAAGAGACGACGTCGCCCTCATACGTCTGGCGCGTGGGGCGTGGGAAATCCATGGGCAGTTGGTGGGTGGGCGGCGCCCCTTCCAGGTTTTCCCGCCAGAAGTCCAACTGTTGTTTGAGCGCTTGATCACCCAGGTGTTCGTGCTGCCAGACCGCATAATCGGCATACTGGATCGGCAGCGGCAGCAGGGGCGGTTTCCTGCCCGTCAGCAGGGCCTCGTAAAAGGCGACGACTTCCGCGTTGATGATGCCCACGGACCAGCCGTCAGAGATGATGTGGTGCATGAGGATGACCAAGACGTGGTCCTCGGGCGTCAGCCGGACCAGGGTGACCCGGAAAAGAGATTTGTCCAGCTCGAAATGATGCTTGAACTCGCTGCCGATCAGTTGGCGCAAGGGCTCATCCTCGTTGCGTGACATCGGGTCCTGATCCGGGACATTGCTGAAATCGATGACGGATATCTCCATCGGACCGGGCGGTTGGATGATCTGAACCGGCAGATCGTCTTCTTTGCCGATGATGGTTCGCAAACTCTCATGGCGGTTGCGAATCTCGGTGAAGCAGTCCTGCAGGACGGCCACATCCAGTGCACCTCTGAGGTGCAGGGTCATGGAAATATTGTAGGCCGCGTTGCGAACCTCCAGTTGGTCCAGGAACCAAAGCCGCTGCTGGGAAAAGGAGAGCGGCGGACTCTTGTCGCGGCCGGCCGGCTGAATCGGAGGCAGGTTGGCGCCCTTGGACTGCTCGGCCTGTTTGAGAAATGCCAGCAGTTCGGGCTTGCGACGGCGCAACTCGTCACCTAATTCCGGAGTCACAGCCCCCTTGGGAGCCTTGAAGACCAGGTCCTCCCCTTCCGCGCGCAAGGTGATTCCCAAGCCGCGAAGATGGTGCAGAAACTCACCGATCGTTTTCATATCCTTCCCTCCTCTACCTCGGGATCGTCATCTTCTTCGCCCGATGTCCGGGCCGCCGGTATGAGTGTTTCCACAATACCGGCAAAGCCCATGAGCGTCGGATCTTCGAAGATCCGAGCCAGCGGCAGCGTAATTCCAAATCTATTTTGCACGCGTGTGATGACGCGTATAGCCATGAGCGAATTACCGCCCAATTCAAAAAAGTTGTCGTTAAGGCTCACCTTTTCCAGGCGAAGCAGTTCCCGCCAGATACCGGCCACGGCTACCTCGATGTCCCGCTCCGGGGGCAGAAACGCATTGTCCCGACCTGCTAGAGCCGGGTCGGGCAGAGCCGCACGGTCCAGTTTGCCGCTTTGGGTCAGCGGCAAGGCGTTCATGATCACGAAGCTCTGGGGAACCATGTAAGCGGGCAGGCTCCGGCCCAGTTGCCGTTGCAGCTCGCGGGTCTCCAAACCGGGGGCCCCGCTGACCCAGGCGACCAGGCGGCGCGTCAGATCCTCACCGCGTACCTGAACCACGGCTCGGGTCACCCCGGGCAGGGCGGTGAGCGCATGCTCGATCTCGCCGGGCTCGATGCGGTAGCCGCGCAGCTTGACCTGGTGATCGATGCGGCCCAGGAAGTCGATCCGGCCGTCGGCCAGATGACGAGCCCGGTCACCGCTGCAGTACATCCGCGAGCCGGGCGGACCGAAGGGATTGGGCAGCCAGACCGCCGCGGTGAGGGCTGGCCGGCCGTTGTAACCGCGGCCCAAGGCCCGGCCCGCGATGAACAACCGACCGGGCGCGCCGCGAGGAACCGGCCCCAAACAGGGGTCCAGCAGGTAGACCGGGGAGCCTTGAAGCGGTCTGCCGATGGGCGGGGGGCCCGTCCGCGCGACCTTGGCCAAGGTCGCCCAGACCGTCGTTTCGGTGGGTCCGTAGGCATTGAAAAAGCGCCGCCCGTGGGACCATCGCGCGGCCAGTTCGGCGGTACAGGCTTCGCCGCCCGAGACCAGAACCCCGACCGAGGACAGGTCACCCTCAAGGCCGGCAAGGGTGGTGGGCGGCAACAGGGCATGGGTGACGCCCGTGCGGGCGACGGTCTCTTCCAGGGAACCCAGCAATCGGTCGGGCTCGGCCAGACACAGGACGGCGCCATTGTCCAGGGCCAGGACCGTTTCCCAGATCGAGGCGTCAAAACCCGGCGAGGCGAATCGCAGGACGCGTGTCGCCGCATCCAGGGGCAGAGCTTGCCGCTGGGTTTCCGCCAGGTTCGCCAGGTTGGCGTGGGTCAAGACCGCACCCTTGGGCCGGCCCGTGGTGCCGGAGGTAAAGATGAGATAGGCTGCCTGTTGCGGGTAAATGGTGACGCACGGCGGCTCGTCCCGCTCGGCTTCTGGAACACCCAGACAGGTGAATCCGGTCGGTGGTTCGGTGTCGGCAGCCGTGACCACCAGGGCCGCTTCCGCATCCGCCATCATGTAGGCGAGCCGCTCTTCCGGCAGGGAGGGGTCGAGGGGCAGGTAGGCGCCGCCCGCCTTGAGAATGGCAAGCAAAGCAATGATTGCCTCCTCTGTACGACCCGCCAGGACGCCGACCGGTTGTTCCCGTTCGAGACCTGCCTCCCGCAACACAAAGGCCAGATGGTTGGCGCGGCGATCGAGGGTTGCATAGTTCATCTGACCCGGTTCGGTGTCTTCGCGGTCTTTAATCAGTGCTGTCGCCTCGGGGTTCCGGTGGGCGTGCTCCGCCACGCGTTGATGGAAAAGAACACTGTCATAAGGCGGCAGGAAGGGGACGTTCCAGTCCTCCAGCAGTTGCTTACGCTCCACATCGGAGAGCAGCGGGAGTTGCGAAAGCCGGCAGGACGGGTCGTTGACAACTGCCTCCAGCAAGCGCTGGTAGTGACCGCACATGCGTTGAATGGTGGATGCCTCGAACAGATCCGCACTGTATTCCCAGGAGGTCGTCAGACTATGACTGTCCTCAAAGACTCTGACTGACAAATCGAATTTGGACATCTGGTAGCCCAGGGGCACCGGGGCAAGGTTCAGGCCGGGAAGTTGCGTGGCCAATCCCTGGGTATGCTCATAGTCGAACATTACCTGGAAGAGCGGCTGATGGTTGTTCGTAACCCGGCCGCCCACCGCTTCGACCACTTGTTCAAAGGGGAGATCCGCATGCGCGAAGGCTTCCACCGTGTGCCGACGAAGGCGTTTCAAGAAGACGTCGAAGCCTTCCCGATCTTCGAGTTGGTTCCGCAATACGAGGGTATTGACGAAGAAACCGATCAGGTTTTTGACCTCGGGCAGGTCGCGGTTGGCAATCGCGGTACCCACACCAAAGTCCCGTTGGTCAGTATAACGGCAAAGCAGAACTGCAAACACCGCTTCACACAAAATAAAGAGCGTGACGCCCTGCTCAGCCGCCAGATGCTTCAGCGCTTGCGCCAACTCCACGGGAACGGCTATCGTTTCGCGTCCGCCGTGGTGACTCGGTACAGGGGGCCGGGGCCGGTCGGTGGCAAGCGCCAGTTCCATGGGCATGTCCTGCAGCCTGTCGACCCAGTAGGCGCGTTGTTCCCGGAGCACTTCACCGTCGACATGTTGCCGTTGCCAGACGGAAAAATCCGCGTATTGGATGGGCAATGACGGGAGCATGTCCGTAGCGTCTTCTTCCCCAAGCGCGCTGTTATCGACGGCGTACAGGGCCGTGAGTTCGCGCACGAACACCACCAGTGACCACCAGTCCGAGATAATGTGATGCTGGCAGATGACCAACATGCATCGGTCATCGCTCATGCGTAGCAGGGCCATACGGAAAAGCGGGCCGCGTTCCAGGTCGAACGGTCGCTGGGCGACTTCCTCTGCCAGTTGCCGCGCACGGGCATCGCACTCGACATCGGGAAGTCCACGCAAGTCGACCAGGTTTAACGCGGGACCCTCAGGTAAGATGTGTTGGCGGGGTTCACCGTCGACTACCGGGAAACAGGTGCGTAAGCCTTCCTGGCGGGCAACCAGAGCGGCAACCGCCCGCGCGAAGGCATCGGTGTTCAACGCGCCGTCCAGGTATAGCGCTACTGGAATGTGATAGGCGCCGCCGGCGCCCAAACGATCGAGGAACCAAAGCCTTTGCTGCGCAAAGGAAAGCGGCAAATGCCGGTCGCGGGGGACCGGTTCCGGGACGGAAAGAGGCGCGGCCTGTCTTCCGGCGTGATCCACCAATTCAGCCAACGCCGCGATGGTCGGCGTCTTGAACAGATTGACCAGTCCAATGTCCACCTGGAAGACCTCGCGGATCCGCGCCAGCATCTGAATGCCCAGCAGCGAGAAGCCGCCGATCCTGAAAAAATCGTCTTCAACACCGGGTTCCTCGATACCCAACAATTCGGCCCAAATGCCCGCCAGAACCGTCTCGGTGGCTGTCCGCGGCAGGGTCTTCTCACTTTCTTGTCCACCGGCAGCCGGCAAGGTGTCGGGCTCGGGCAATGCCTGGCGGTCAATCTTGCCCGTGGCCGTCAGCGGCAATTCATCCAAGCAAACGAAAAGAGAGGGAACATGCGTTTCGGGTAGACGTTTCAAAAGGAAGGACCGGGGCTCGGGGACCAAATCGCCCTCCGTGCGCAGGTAGGCAACCAGGCGTTTGCCGAGTCCGGTGGGCGCGGGTTTTGCCACCACCGCGGCCAGAGAGACTGACGGGTGGGCTTCCAACCCGGCCTCGATCTCACCGGGTTCGATGCGGACGCCGCGTATCTTTAGCTGATCGTCCAGGCGGCCAAGTATTTCAAGCAGGCCGTCGGGACGGTAACGACCGGCATCACCCGTCTCGTACAGCAGGTCACCGGAATCGGCGCCATGCGGGTTGACCAGGTAACAGGGCTCCTTTTGACTGCTCAATTGCCAATAACCCAAACCTCTGAACGGCGTGCGAATGACCACTTGACCCAATTCGCCGACACCGCACGGGCTGCTGTCTTCACGCAATACCAGCAGCTGGGTTTGGGGAAGGGGGATGCCCACCGGCAGATTGCCTTCATCGACCTCACCGGGGACGGTGTAGAACGACTTGATCATAGTGGTTTCAGTCGGGCCGTAGAAATTGACGATATCGCCGGCGCTGGGGAACGCCGCCCGCCAGCGTTGAACAAGGCTTCCGGTCAGCGGTTCGCCGGAGAGGAAGAGATAACGCAAGCTGCTCAGGTCGATCCCGTCCGTATCCTCATGCAGCCAGAACGTCACCATCGAGGGCACCGTGTGGATGATGGTGACGTGCTGTTCTTGAAGCCGGCTCAGCAAGGCGCGGGAGGTGTGTTCGCCGGGATCGGGGAGGCACAAGGCGGCGCCCGAGGTGAGCGGCAAAAAGACATCGCGCAGGAGAGCGTCGAAACTGAGCCGGGCCAATTGGGCGACCCGATCCGCGGGAGTCACGCCGAATTGTTGCCGCTGCCAGGCGATGAAATGGGCCAGGCTTTTGCTTGAACCCACGCAAGCCTTGGGAATACCGGTGCTGCCGGAAGTAAAGAACAGGTGGGTCGGATCATTCGGTCCGGGCAAGGGCCGGTCGTATTCGGACGCCTCGTATTCGCCGAGCGCCCCCACATCGAGATAGCGAAGACCGGGTCGTCCCTCCGCCGGCTCGGCGGCGCCGCCGTCCAGGTCCAGTAACACGCCGGGTCCGGCCTCATCCAGCATCAACCGTCGCCGTTGTACAGGCAGCGTCGGATCCAAGGTCAGCAACACACCGCGGCAGGTCAGGGCGGCCAGCATACCGGCGACCAGTTCCGGACCGGCGGGTCCGTGGATGGCTACCACTTCACCGGCACACAGGCCCCGCGCGGTGAGGGCAGCCGCCATGCGATTCACCAGGCCGGTCAATTCGCCGTAGGTGATGATCCGCTCGCCCTGGATCAGCGCGGGCCGCCGGCGATACCGCGCGACCATGGCGCCGAAGCGCGTCACGACGCTGTCAAACTCCGGTTCTTCCTGGATTGCCGCCGGGTCGGGCAAGCATGCCCGTGTGGCGGGTGTAATCAGATCGAAGGCTTCCACGTCTCTTTGCGGCTGATCCACCGCCTGTTGCAATACGTGTCGGTACTGGTCCAGGAAAGTGACCATGTTTGCACGATCAAAGAGGTCGGGATTGTAATGAGCCTGCAGTTGCAGGACGTCGTCCCGCTCCACGGCGTACAAGGTCAGGTCAAACTTGGAGCCGATCTCACCGGTAGCCAATGACTCGATATCCACAAGGGGAATTCGGAGCTGGGCAGCCGGCAGATTGAGCATATTGAAAAAGACCTGGAAGAGCGGGTTGCGGCTCAGGTCGCGTTCGGGTTGCAGCTCTTCCACCAGCTTTTCAAAGGGCAGGTCCTGGTGTTCATGAGCGCCCAGCACCACATCACGCGTGCGGGCCAGTAAGCCCCCGAAACTCAAAGGCTCATCCCCGGCTTCAAGGCTGGTGCGCAGGACAAGGTTGTTGATGAAGAAGCCGACCAGATCCTCGGTTCCCGCGTAGTGCCGACCGGCAGAAGGCGCGCCGATGACGATATCCCGCTGACCGGTGCGGCGCGCCAGCAAGAGCTTGAAACCGGCGACCAGGGTCATGAACAGGGAAACGCCGTTGCGATGCGAGAGGGCTTTGAGACCGCGCCCCAACTCCTCTGAGAGGAGAATGCCGGCGGTCTTGCCGCGATGACCCGGAAAGGGGGGTCTGGGCCGATCGGTCGGCAAATCCAGTACCGGGGCGCCGGCCAGGTGTTGTTTCCAGTAGGTCAATTGCCGGTCCAACACGCCGGCCGGCCAACGCTGTTGCCACAGGGCATAGTCGGCATACTGGATGCGGCTAATCGCCGCTTCCTTATCCATTTCCCGGGAATCGGTTCCAAATCGTTCGGTATAAGCCGCCATCAACTCGCGCACCACAATGCTCATCGACCACCCGTCGGAGACGATGTGGTGCATGTTGATCACACACAAATGGAGGTCGGGCTGTAAGCGTATCAGGGTTGCCCGCATTAAGGGGCCCCGGGCCAGATCGAAGCCCGTTTGCGTCTCGACCTCGGCGAGCCGCCGCGCCCGCGCTTCATCCAGGCCGGACATATCCACCAGCTGCAGCCGCGGCCTCGCACAACCCGTGACCTGCCGAGGTAAGCCGGCCGTTTCGCTGAAGATGGTGGTCAGAATTTCGTGCCGCGCGAGCAACCGCTTCAGGCTCTCCGTCAGGGCGCTGATCGACAGCGGGCCGCTCAGGCGGAGCATCGCGGCCATGTTGTAGGTGGGACTTGTTCCTTCCAGTTGGTGAAGGAACCAAAGGCGTTGCTGGCTCAGGGTCAGTGGCGCCGAACTGCCCCTATCCTCCTGCGCCGGCTCGATGGCCGGCAGAATCAGGTTCTCATGCTCAATTTGCCTGCTCTCCAATCGACGGACAAAACTCTCGATCGTGGGCGCTTCAAATAGGTCGCGCAGGTTCATTTCCGTATGGAAGCTGTCGCGTACGCGAGTGATGAGGCGCGTCGCCAGTAGGGAGTGCCCCCCCAGTTCAAAGAAATTCTCATTGACGCCGACAGACGTCCTGTCCAGCACGTCGCACCAAATAGCGGCCAAAACTTCTTCGCCGGCCGTACGGGGCGCAATCATTTGTGATAGATGTTGTTCCGGTTCCGGCAGAGCGGCCCGGTCGACCTTGCCGGCGACCGTAAGCGGAAACTGCTCCAACACCACATACACGGACGGCACCATGTAGGCGGGCAGGAGCCGGGTCAATTCTTCTCGCAAGGCCGTCGTTTCCAGGTTCGGCGCTCCCGTCACATAAGTCACCAGACGCCGGTGCATCCCCTCGCCGCGCACCAGGACCAGCGCCTGGCGCACACCCGGCTGCGCGGTGAGCGCGTGCTCGATCTCGCCGGGTTCGATGCGGTAACCACGTAGCTTGACCTGGTGATCGATACGACCCAGAAACTCGATTTGGCCGTCGGGCCTGAAGCGGGCCAGGTCACCACTGTCATACATCCGCGAGCCGGACGGGCCGAAGGGGTTGGGTAACCAGGCCGCGGCGGTCAGAGCGGACCTGCCGCGATAACCGCGACCCGGGGCTCGCCCTGCCACGAACAGTCGACCGGGGATGCCCGGCGGTACCGGCGCCATGTAGCGGTCGAGCAGGTAAACAGGTGAGTTCGTCAACGGCCTACCGATGGGCGGCGTACCTGTGCCGTCACAGTCGGCGAGCGTCGCCCAGACCGTGGCTTCCGTGGGGCCGTAGGCATTGAAGAACCGCCGCCCGGACGACCAGCGAGCGGCCAGTTCGGTTGAGCAAGCCTCGCCACCCGAGACCAATACCTCGATCGTAGACAGTTCGCCCTCCAGGCTTGCAAGGGTGGTTGGCGGTAAGAGGGCGTGGGTGACATTCAGGCGGGCGACAGCCTCTTCCAGGGCCGGACCCGTCAGGCTGTCGGGCCGCACCAGGCATAAGGACGCACCATTGGCAAACGCCAGCGTCTTTTCCCAGATCGAAGCGTCAAAGCCGGGCGAGGCGAAGCGCAGGACGCGGGTGCCGGTATCGATCGGCAGCGCTTGTTGCTGAGCCTCGGCCAGGTTGGCCAGGCCGGCGTGGGTCAGTACCGCGCCCTTGGGACGGCCCGTGGTGCCCGAGGTGTAAATGATATAGGCGGCCTGCTCCGGTAGGATGACTCCTTGTGGCGCGTCGACTCGTTCCCCGTCGGGCACGGTCATACAATCGATCGCTTCCAGCAGGGCGCCCCCGGCGGCATCGATCAGCAGCGAGGCGCCCGCATCCTCCACCATGAAGCGCAGGCGTTCCCGGGGATAGTCCGGGTCCAAGGGTAGATAGGCGCCGCCGGCCGCCAGGACACCCAGCATCGCAATCACCGCCTCCGGCGTGCGGCCGGCCAACACGCCAACCGGCTGCTCCGCGCGCAGCCCCCGCAGGCGCAACTGGTGCGCCATCTGGTTGACGCGACGGTAGAGCGTGCGGTAATCAATACAGACGGGGTCATCGTCTGCCCGGTCCACGATGATAGCGGGCTCCTGAGGACGTTGCGCCGCATGGTGCGCCATGCTTTGATGGAGCAAGGTTCCCACCGGGGTGTCGGCGAAGGGCACGTTCCAGTCAATTAACACCCGCTCGCGCTCCGTATCGTTCAACAGGTCGATACGGCCGACGGCCTGCCGGGGGTCGGTGATCACAGCTTGCAGCAGGCGTTCCAAATGTGCGCTCATGGCCTCGATTGTCGCGGCCCGCCATAAGTCCGTGCGGTACGACCATACCAGGCCGATCCCGCCGTCCTGTTCGAAGGCTTGTAGGGTCAGGTCGAACTGAGCCGCACCGCTGTGGCCGCTCATGTTTTGGAGTTCGATGTCACCCAGGTCCAAGTCCGAACGCGGCGCATTCTGCATGGTGAAAACTACCTGAAAGACCGGATGTCGGCTGGTATCGCGGGGGACGCCCAAGTGGTCGACAACAGCCTCGAAGGGGACGTCCTGGTGGGCGTAGGCATCCAGGGTCAGTTCGCGCACCCGGGCGAGCAACGCGTCGAAGGAATGGGAATCCGGGGTTTGGCCGCGCAAGGCCAGCGTGTTGACAAAAAAGCCGATCAGGTTCTCCGTTTCGGCATGATTGCGATTGGCAATGGGTACGCCCACGGTCACATCGTCCTGGCCGCTATAACGATGGAGCAGGACTTTGTAGGCCGTCAGCAGCAACATGAACAAGGTCACGCCCCGCTCCCGCGCCAGGTGCTTTAGTTGCGCTGTCACAGCCGGAGACAGCCGGGCTTGCACGCGGTCGCCCTCGTAACCGGTCAGCGCGGGTCGTAGGAAGTCAGTGGGCAGTTCCAACTGAGGCCCACCCGCCAGCAGGTTCTGCCAAAAAGCCAGGTGTCGGTCCAGGGTCTCACCTCGCAGCCAGTTCCGTTGCCATACCGCGAAATCCGGGTACTGGAGCGGCAGGGCCGGCAGTTCGGGTCGATCGCCGGCGCTAAAGGCGCGATAACATGCAGAGAGTTCGCTGATCAACAGGCCCATCGACCAGCCGTCGGTGATAATGTGGTGCATGGTGAAGCGCAATACATGGTCATCTTCTGCCAGCTTGAATAAACTAGCGCGCAAAAGCGGGCCTTCGGCCAGATCGAAAGGAAGCCGCGCCTCCTCCTGCAAACGTCGCTGCAAGAGTGTCTCGCGTGCGCCGGCCGGCTCAGCGCTAAGATCCTCGGTGGCAGGCGTAACCTCGATTTTCGGCAGCACAAGCTGGACCGGTTCCTCGTCGATGCGGGGGAACACCGTGCGCAACGCTTCATGTCGCTCGCAGATCAAGGCGATGCCGCGTTGCAGTGCAGTCAGGTCCAGCTTGCCGCGCAGGCGAACCGTAGCGGGCAGGTGGTAGGCATGGGAACCCGGTTGCAACTGGTCGATGAGCCACAACCGGCTTTGGGCGAAAGACAGCGGCAATTGATCAAGGCCTGCTTCGCGGGGCAGCAGGGGCGGCGCTTCTTTGGGGCGTACCAGGCAGGTATCGACCAGACCGGCCAAACCCGCGACAGTGGGCGCTTCAAAGAAGCTACGTAGCGAGAGCTCCACACCCAGATCCTTGCGGACGGCCGAAACCACTCGCGTGGCCAGCAGGGAGTGGCCGCCCAGATCGAAGAAATCGGCGTGCACGCTTACCGGCTCCAGACCCAGCACCCGCGTCCAGATTCCGGCAAGCATTTCCTCCAACGGCGTGCGCGGCGCGACCGCTTGTTGTTGGGGTTGATCCGGTTCGGGCAGGGCGGCTCGGTCAACCTTGCCGGAGGCAGTTAGCGGGAAGCGATCCAACACCATATAAGCAGTAGGCACCATAAAGGCAGGCAGGAGCCGAGTTAGTTGCTCTTGCAGGGTCGCCGCTTCCAGGTTCGGCGCACCCGTAACATAGGCCGCAAGACGCCGATGCATCCCCTCGCCGCGAACGAGGACATGCGCCCGGCGCACGCCCGGCAGGGCATTAAGCACGGATTCGATCTCGGCGAGTTCGATACGATAGCCGCGCAGCTTGACCTGGTTGTCGATACGGCCTAAAAACTCGATTTGACCGTCGGGTCGATAGCGGGCCAGGTCGCCGCTGGAGTAGAGTCGCGAACCGGCCGGACCGAAGGGGTTGGGAAGCCAGGACGCGGCGGTGAGCGCGGGTTGACCGTGGTAACCGCGGCCCAAGGCACGACCGGCGATGAACAGTTGCCCCGGTATGCCGCGAGGAACCGGCTCCAGGTAAGGGTCCAGCAGGTAGACCGGCGAGCCTGGGAAGGGCCTGCCGATGGGCGGTGTACCGGGCTGATCGACCTCGGCCTGAGTTGCCCAGACGGTCGCTTCCGTGGGTCCATAGGCATTGTAAAAGCGGCGGCCCGGGGACCATCGCGCTGCCAGTTCGGCCGAGCAGGCTTCGCCCGCGGAGACCAGAACCTTGATCGAGGGCAGCTCGCCGTCCAGACCGGCCAGCAAGGTAGGCGGCAGCACGGCATGGGTGACGCCCAAACGCGCCACCGTCTCTTCCAAGGCAAAGCCCAGCAATCGCTCGGGTTCGGCAAGACACAAGGCAGCACCGTTGTGCAAGGCCAGGACCGTTTCCCAGATCGAGGCGTCAAAGCCCGGCGAGGCGAAGCGCAAGACGCGCGTTTCTGCATCCAGGGGTAGGGCTTGCCGCTGAGTTTCCGCCAGGTTCGCCAGTCCCGCGTGAGTCAGGATAGCGCCCTTGGGCCGCCCCGTGGTGCCGGACGTGTAGATGACGTAGGCAGCCTGCTCCGGGTCGATGGTTACCCGCGGCGCCTCAGCCCGTTCTGCTTGCGGGACACTCAGGTAGGTGAACCCGGTCGGCGGCTCCGCTTCGGCGGCCGTGATCAGGATCGTCGCACCCGCATCCTCCATCATGTAGGTGAGCCGTTCGGCCGGATAGGCGGGATCCAGGGGCAAGTAGGCGCCGCCCGCCTTGAGAATGGCCGGCAGGGCGATGAGTGCTTCTTCGGTGCGGCCTGCCAGGACGCCTACCGGTTGTTCCCGCTCAAGACCCAATTCCTGTAATACAAAGGCCAGGTGGTTGGCACGTCGGTCGAGGGTTGCATAACTCATCCGACTCGGCTCGGTACCTTCGTTTTCCTTTGTGAGGGCCGTCGCTTTGGGATTCCGGCGGGCATGCTCTTCCAGCCGCTGGTGGAAAAGAACACCGTCGTGTGCCGGTAGGATGGGCACATTCCATTCCTTCAGCAGTTGCTCGCGCTCTCCCTCGGTCAACAGGTCGATTCGGCCGATCGGTTGCTCGGGATCGGCGAGGACCGCGGTCAGCAACCGCGTCAGGTGGCCGTGCATGGCCTCGATCGTCTCGCGACGCCACAGGTCGGTACGCCACGTCCAGGAGATGCTGATGCCCTCGTGTCGTTCGTATAACTGTAGGGCCAGATCGAACTGAGCCGCATTTGTCCGGCTTTCCACGCCCTCAAGTACCAGATTACCCAAGTCCAACTTGGCGCGGGGCACGTTCTGGAAGCCGAAGGCAACCTGGAAGACGGGATGTCTGCTGATATCGCGCGGGATGCCCAGGTGCTCGACGACCACCTCAAAAGGAAGGTCCTGGTGTGCGAACGCTTCGAGAGCCAGGTCGCGAGCGCGGGTCAGCAGGGTGCTGAAGGCAAGCTCGCCGTCGAGCGCCGTGCGCAGAGCCAGCGTGTTGACAAAAAAGCCGATCAGGTTCTCGATTTCTGCCTGGTTGCGATTGGCGATGGGGACGCCGACGGTCACGTCGTCCTGACCACTGTAGCGGTGTAGCAACACCTGCCAGGCCGTCAGCAACAGCATGAAGGGAGTGACCTCCCGTTGCCGGGCAAACTCGTTCAGCCGCTCGCCGGTCTCCCGTGAGAATTGGGTCCAGATCCGCTCGCCGCTTCCGCCGGCCCGCGCCGGTCTGGGGAAATCCGTCGGCAGGTTCAGCGGCGGTACACCGGTCAGCAGGCGTTTCCAGTAAGCCAGTTGCTCCGCTAGGATCTCGTCGCGCAGCCAGTTCCGTTGCCAGACCGCGAAGTCCGGGTACTGAACCGGCAGGACCGGCAATTCGGGGGTTTCGCCGCGGCTGAAAGCTCGGTAGCATGCCGATACCTCTTGTACCAGGATGCCCGTCGACCAGCCGTCGGTGATGATATGGTGCATGGTGAAGCGCAGTACATGGTCGTTCGGGGCCAACTTGAAGAGCCGGGCGCGGAACAGGGGACCCCGCTCCAGATCGAAGGGAAGCCGGGCTTCCTCATCCAGTTTCTCCTGCAGGCGCTCAGGATCGTCGCTCAGATCCTCGACCGTCAGTTGGAGATCGATCTTCGGAAGGATGTATTGTAGGGGTTCTTCACCGGTATTGACGAAAACGGTGCGTAGCGAAGCATGTCGGGCACAGAGGAAATCGATGCTCTGCTGTAGCGCGGCCAGGTCCAGCTCACCGCGGGCGCGCACGCCGGCGGGTAGATGATAGGCCGCCGACTCCGGCTGGAGTTGGTGGATGAGCCACAGCCGGCTCTGCGCAAAGGAAAGCGGCAGCCGGTCGTGGCCCCGCGCAAGCGGCTGTAGCGGGGGTTTGACCGTCGCCCGATCTCCGCCTGCTTCAATCAGGGCGGCCAGGCCGGCGATGGTAGGCGCCTCGAAAAAGCGTCGTAAGGAGATGAGTACGCCCGTTTCCCTGGCGACGGCCGAGATCACACGGGTCGCCAGCAGGGAGTGGCCGCCGAGTTGGAAAAAGTTGGCGTGCACATTGTCGATGGGTGTGACCAGGATCTCCCGCCATATGCGCAGCAGCATTTCCTCGCGGGCATTGCAGGGCGGTGCAGCAGCGACAGCCGACGACGAAACCGGTCTGACCGTTTTCATCCGCATCAGGGCCTCACGGTCCACCTTGCCGTTGGGGGTCAGCGGTAGCTCGGGTAGCAGGGCATAGGCCGCGGGCACGGTGTAATCGGGAAGCTTTTGGGCGAGGTAGGTGCGCAGTTCATCGGGGGTAACGTCCTCATGTCCGCTCTCCAACTGCACGTAAGCCGCCAGATAGGGTCCTCCCGGGCCGCCTCGGTGATAGAGCACGCGGGCCTCGCGCACAGCCTGGTGGCGGCTCAATCGACCTTCGATCTCGCCGAGTTCGATGCGGAAACCGCGGATCTTGACCTGGAAATCGGCGCGGCCGGCAAAGGTGACCGTACCGTCGGCCAGGTAGCGGCCCAAATCGCCGGTCTTGTAGAGGCGATCACCTTCGCCGCCTGTGAAGGGGTTGACTACGAAGCGGGCGGCTGTTAGTTCGGGATCGCCGAGATAACCGGCCGCCAGATGCCGCGCCCGCACATGAATCTCGCCCGGCTCACCGATACCGGCCAACCGGTTTTGCCCGTTGAGCACCAGCAACTGGACGCCGTCGATCCCCTTGCCGAGCGGCATGACCTCTCGCTCTGTCGCCTTACGTCCGGCGGAGGCGACGTAGCAGCCGACCGAGCGTTGAGTCTCGGTTGTGCCGTAGAAGTTGACCACGTCCGATGTCGGAGCGAGCACGCCGATACGGTCCACATCGCGGCCCGTGAGTACGTCACCGGTCACGAACGCCAACCGGAGAGACGTCAACGGCCGGTCCTCGCCCGCATCGGTCAGGATCTGGCTCATGGCCGGCGTCAGGTGGGCGATCGTGACCTCCTGCTCGACCATCCACGCGGCCAGGCGATGGGGTGCAATGTCGTCAGGCTCGGGTATGCACAGCGTTGCGCCCAGGCAGAGCGGGGTGAACATATCCCTTTGCAACGGGTCATGGGCCAGACCGGATAGCATGCTGAAGCGATCGTCCGCGGTCATGGCGAAACGGGTCTCCAACCAGGGCATGAAGTAGGTCAACGGGCCGTGACGGCCGACGATGCCCTTGGGTTTACCGGTGGAACCGGAGGTAAAGGCCACGTAGGCATGGCTGTCGGGTTCAAGCGGAACCCGCGGCGGAACAGCTTCGTCGTCGGCGAGGAAGGCGGTCATCGCCTCAGGTTCAGCGCACGGCAGGCTCAGGCGCACGTCGATGCCGGTCAGGTAGGGCTCCAACTCGGCGGGGAGCAGGCCTGCCGCCTCAAGCTGTAACCAGGCTTTGGGTTGGGCGGCTTCCAGAATCTCGGCAAGCTTGTCGGAAGGATAAGCCGGATCAGTGATGATGAAGACCCCGCCCGCTTTAAGCACGGCCAAAACAGCCGGCACAAGGGTTGCTTCGCGAGCGGCGTAGACGGCAACCGGATCGCCCGGGCGAAGCCCGGCCGAGATCAAGCGGTTGGCCAACCGGTTACTTAAATCGTCGAGTTGCCCGTAGCGCCACTGCCGGCCGGCATAGACCAGAGCAATGCGCTCGGGGCGCCGTTGCGCATGTGCGGCGAATAGCTCGTGAACCGCGCCGCGCCAGGTGTTGTCCAGGGGCGTGCCCGGGTCGGGCAAGCATGACTGCGTTGCGGGCGTAATCAGGTCAAAGGTCTCCACGTCCTTTTGCGGCCGATCCACCGCCTGTTGCAGCACATGCCGGTACTGATCCAGGAAGGCGTCCATGTTCGCCTCGTCGAAGAGGTCGGGATTGTAACGCGCTTCCAGGTGTAAGATATCGTCCCGTTCCACCGCATACAGGGTCAAGTCGAACTTGGAGCCGACCTCGCCGGCCGCCAACGATTCGATATCCACAAGGGGAATCCGGAGTTGGGTGGCCGGCAGGTTGACCATATTGAAATAGACTTGGAAGAGAGGGTTGCGGCTCTGATCGCGTTCGGGTTGCAGCTCTTCCACCAGCTTTTCAAAGGGCAGATCCTGATGTTCGTGGGCGCCCAGCACCACATCACGGGTACGGGCCAGCAAGCCCTCGAAATCCAGCGGTGCATCATCGGCTTCAAGGTTGGTGCGCAGGACCAGGTTGTTGATGAAGAAACCGACCAGATCCTCGGTACCCGCGTAGTGACGGCCGGCGGAGGGCGCGCCGATGACGATATCCCGTTGACCGGTGCGACGCGCCAACAAAAGCTTGAAGCCGGCGATCAGAGTCATGAAAAGGGAAACGCCGTTGCGGTATGACAAGGCCTTGAGACCGCGGCCCAAATCGGCCGGTAGGATAATACTGGTTGCCTTGCCGCGGTGGCCCGCAAAGGGGGGTCTGGGTCTATCGGTCGGCAGATCCAATGTAGGGGCACCGGTCAGGTGCTGCTTCCAATAGGTCAGTTGGCGGTCCAACACGGCGCCTGTCAACTCGCGTTGTTGCCAGAATGCATAATCGGCGTACTGGAACTGACCGGCCGCCACGTCCCGGGAACCGGACCCAAGCTGTTCGTCATAGGCGGCCATCAGATCGCGCACCACAATGCTCATCGACCACCCGTCGGAGACGATGTGGTGCATGTTGATCACGCATAGATGGAGATCGGGCTGCAAGCGCAACAGGGTTGCCCGCAACAAGGGGCCACGTGCTAGATCGAAGCCTGTTTGGGTTTCAGCCTCGGCAAGTCGTTGCGCGTAAGCTTCATCCGGGTCGCTCATATCCACCAGCTTCAACCGCGGCCTCGCGCCGCCTGGAACTTGCAGTGGAAACCCGTCTACTTCCCTAAAGGTGGTGCCCAGGATCTCATGTCGCGTAAGCAACCGCTCAAGGCTCTCGTTCAAGGCACGCACCGAGATGGGACCGCTCAGGCGCAACATGGCGACCATGTTGTAGGTGGCGCTTTTGCCTTCCAGCTTGTGGAGGAACCACAGGCGTTGCTGGACCAGAGTCAGCGGCACCGACACATCTCCGTCCCGTTGCACCGGCTCGATGGGCGGCAGGGTCAGGTCCTCACGCTCGCGCTGCCTGCGCTCGAGCCGGCGGGCAAAAGCCTCGATCGTCGGCGTTTCAAAAAGGTCGCGCAGGGTCATCTCCGTGCGGAAACTGTCGCGCACATGGGTGATCAAGCGAGTCGCCAACAGGGAATGGCCGCCCAATTCAAAGAAATTCTCATTGACGCCGATAAACGGCCTGTCCAGAACGCCGCACCAGATGGCGGCCAGCACTTCCTCAACGGGCGTGCGGGGCGCGACAGCTTCCTCGCCGATTGCGGGCTGCTCCACTTCGAGATCGGCCAGCGCGGCGCGATCCACCTTCTCACTCGCGGTGAGGGGAAGCTCGTCTCGAACCACGTACAGAGAGGGCACCATGTATTCGGGCAGCTTACTCTCGAGATATGCCCGCGCTTTTGCGGCCAGCCCATTCGCGGCAGCGGCCTCGGCCTGGATAAAGGCTACAAGATGCTGCCGCTCGGTTTGCTTTTCCTTAATCAAAACAGCGCAACGGATGACCTCTTTCATGGCGGCCAACCGGCTCTCGATCTCGCCCAGTTCCACTCGGAAACCGCGCACTTTGACCTGGTGGTCCACGCGGCCCAGGAATTCGAGATTACCGTCGGACAGGTAGCGAGCAAGGTCGCCGGTTCGATAAAGCCGTCGGCCCGGTTCCCCATCACCGTGCAAATCGCCGGGGTAGGGAATAAAGCGTTGCGCGGTTTCCGCGGACCGGCCCAGGTAACCACGGGCCAAACCCACCCCGGCAATACACAGCTCGCCGGGAACGCCAATCGGTTGGGGCTCCAAAAACTTGGAGAGCACGTGGGTCCGCACATGGCGCAAAGGTTTGCCAATCGGCAAGATATCGCCGAGCATGTTGTCGTCCACTTCCCAGCCGGTGGCGGTGACCGTCGCTTCCGACGGGCCGTACATATTGAACACGGGCACATGCGGTGCATGACCCCGCCAGGCAGCCAGAAGGTCGGGTTGGGGCCGCTCTCCACCAAACATAACCATGCGAATGGATGCAGGTAGGGCGGCCCGACCGTCGGCCAGGTCCTTGCCGATCTGGTGGATATAGGGAACGGGAATGCTGAGGACGGTGACGCCCCATGCATCACAGGCTGCCAGAAAGTCTTGCGAGGTGGCCAACATGGCCTCGTTGCGCAGCACCAGGGTCGCTCCCAGACTCCAGGCAGAGAAATATTCGTGAACGGCCGCATCGAAAGACAGGGATACAAATTGCAATAGCCGATCGGAACCATCCATACCACTAACCAGCGCCATGGCATGCGGGTAGTTGAACAACGAGCGATGGCTGACCTGTACCCCTTTTGGTCGGCCGGTCGAGCCGGAAGTGAAGATCATGTAGGCGCTGTTCATGGCGCCGGCCCGGCACGACGGCCGGTCCGCGGATACGGCGGGCAATCCTTCCAATACAATCAGATCGCGAGAGCCTCCCGGTAAGCTCGATTCGAGTTCGGGGCCGGTGATGATGATCTGTATTCCTGCATCCTCGACGATGCCGGCCAGACGCTCGGTGGGGGATTCGGTATCCAGTTGGACAAAAAAGCCGCCCGCTTTAAGCACGGCAAGCCAGGACACCGCGGTCTTCAGGGAACGGTTCATGAAGATGCCGACAGCGACCTCGGGGCCGACGCCCATCGCCTGCAAGCGGCCGGCGAGTCCGTTGGCGTGCGCGTCGAGTTCGGCATAGCTCAGACTGCCTTCCTCACTGTACAGGGCTTCCGCATCGGGCTGATCGACGGCGTGCCTCTCGAAATGCTGCTGCGCGCTGCAAGACGCCGTCAGCACCGTTCCATGAGGGTCATCGAAATGAGTTTGGTTACAGGTAACGAGCAGGAAGTCACGCTCCTCATCGGAGAGCAGCGGCAATCGCGAAAGCGGGCAGGATGCATTGTCGGTTACGGCCTCCAACAAGCGCAAATAGTGACTGCCCATGCGTTGGATGGTCGATGCGTCGAACAGGTCCGCACTGTACTCCCAGGACATGGTCAGGCCATGATTGTCCTCGTAGACTCTGGCGGATAGATCGAATTTAGCCGGCTGATAGGTCAGCGGAGCAGGAGTAAGCGTCAGACCCGCGAGCGGGGGATCCTGCCCATGGGCATGCTCGTAACCGAACATTACTTGGAAGAGCGGCTGATGATTGTTCGCCCCCCGGCCGCCGACCGCTTCGACCACCTGTTCGAAGGGCAGGTCCGCATGGGCGAAAGCATCCACCGTGTGCCGGCGGAGGCGCTTCAGGAAAACGTCGAAACCTTCCATTTCATCAAGTTGGTTGCGTAACACGAGCGTGTTGACAAAGAAGCCGATGAGGTTTTTGACCTCGGGCAAATCACGGTTGGCGATGGCCGTGCCGACCGCGAAGTCCCGCTGATCAGTATGGCGGTAAAGCAGAACTGCAAAGACGGCTTCACACAAGATAAACAGCGTGACGCCCTGCTCAGCCGCCAGGCGCTTCAACGCAAGTTCGAGGTCCGCCTCAATGGCGATCGTTTCACGCCCGCCGCGGTGGCTGGGCGCGGCCGGCCGAGGCCTGTCGCTGACAAGCGCCAGTTCAGCGGGCATGCCTTGCAGCCGGTTGCGCCAGTAGTCAAGTTGTTTCCGGAGAACCACACCCTCGATGTGTTGCAGTTGCCAGGCGGAGAAATCCGCATACTGGATCGGCAGCGGCGGGACCATGTCAGCGGCGTCTTCTTCACTAAGCACGCCGCTTTCGACGGCGTACAAGGCCGTGAGTTCGCGCACCAGAACCACCAGCGACCACCAGTCCGAGATGATGTGATGCTGGCAGACTGCCAACAGGCAGCGAGTGTCGCTTATACGCAACAGGGCCAAACGGAAAAGTGGGCCGCGCTCCAGGTCGAACGGTCGTAGCGCGACCTCCCGGGCCAGTTGTTGGGCACGGGCATGGGGCTCCGAGCCGGCAAGTCCGCGCAAGTCGATCAGGGTCAGCTCGGGAATGTCCGTCGAGATATGTTGGCGGGGCTCGCCCGCAACAATGGGGAAACTGGTGCGCAAACTTTCCTGGCGGTCCACCAGTCCGGCCACCGCGCGTGCGAAAGCCCGGGTATCCAATGCACCGTCCAGGTACAGCGCCGCGGGAATATGATAGGCGCCTCCGGCACCAAGGTTGTCGAGGAACCAGAGCCGTTTCTGAGCGAAGGAAAGCGGTAGATCCCCGTCACGAGGGATTGGATGCGGCGCGGATACCGGGGCTGGCTGCAACCTGGCGTTGTCCACCAGTTCAGCCAAAGCCGCGATGGTCGGCGTCTCGAACAGATTGACAAGCCCGATGTCGACCTTGAAGACCTCACGGACCCGCGCCAGCATCTGGATGCCCAGCAGCGAGAAGCCGCCGATCCTGAAAAAATCGTTTTTGACGCCGGGTTCCTCGACGCCCAACAGTTCGGCCCAAATGCCCGCCAGAACGGTTTCGGTGGCTGTCCTCGGCGGTAGCTTTTCTTCTTGTTCTCCACCGGCGACCTGCAGGGTGTCGGGTTCGGGTAACGCCTGACGATCAATCTTACCGGTAGCCGTCAGCGGCAACTCGTCCAAGCAAACAAAGAGAGAGGGCACATGCGTTTCGGGTAAGCGTTTCAGGAGGAAGGCGCGGGGCTCGGGGGCCATTTCCCCCTCGGTGCGCAGGTAGGCAACCAGGCGTTTGCCAGGTCCGGTGGGCAAGGGTTTGGCCACCACCGCCGCAAGCGAGACGGCCGGGTGGGCTTCCAGTTGAGCCTCGATCTCACCGGGCTCGATGCGGACGCCGCGAATCTTGAGCTGATTATCTAAACGGCCGAGAACTTCCAGCAGGCCGTCGGGGCGGTAGCGGCCGGCATCACCCGTCTCATGGATCAAGTCGTCGGGACCGGCGCCGTGTGGGTTGACCCGGTAACAGGGCTCTTTTTGACTGCCCGCATGCCAGTAACCAAGACCTCTGAAAGGGGTGCGAACCGTAATCTGCCCTAATTCGCCGACGCCGCACAGACCGTCATCCGGGCGCAGAACTAGCATTTGGGTCTGGGGCAGTGCCGTGCCCGCGGGCTGGTTGCCCTCGTCCACCTCGCCAGGGACGATGTAGAACGACTTAGCCATGGTGGTCTCGGAGGTACCGTAGAGATTGACGATGTCACCGGCGCCTGGAAATGCCTCGCGCCAGCGGTGGACAAGGTTGCCGGTGATCGGCTCACCGGAGAGGAAGAGGTAACGCAAGTCATCCAGATCAAGCCCTTCGATCCCCCCATCCAACCAGAACGTCACCAGCGAGGGCACCGTGTGGACGATGGTAATGCGCTGTTCCTGCAGCCAACTCAGCAAAGCGTGAGAGGTGTGCTCGCCGGGATCGGGGAGGCACAGGGCGGCGCCCGAGGTGAGCGGTAAAAAGACATCGCGCAGCAGGGCATCGAAGCTGAGCCGGGCCAATTGGGCGACCCGATCCGCCGGGGTTACGGAGAATTGTTGCCGCTGCCAGGCGATGAAATGGGCGAGACTCTTATGCGAACCGGCGAAACCCTTAGGAATTCCGGTGCTGCCGGAAGTAAAGAACAGGTGGCTGGGCTCGTCCGGTTCAGGCAACGGCCGGCTGTGTTCGGGCACCTCATGCTCGTCGAACACGGCTACATCGAGGTGTCTAAGATCAGGCCGCACTTCCACCAGGTCGGCGCCGCCGCCGTCCAGGTCCAGCAACACGGCAGGTCCGGCCTCGTCCAACATCAACTGCCGCCGTTGAAGGGGCAGCGCCGGGTCCAAGATCATCAACACGCCGCGGCAGGTCAGGGCGGCCAGCATACCGGCCACCATCTCCGGGCTTGAGGGTCCGTGGATAGCCACCACCTCACCGGGGCGCAAGCCCCGCGCATCGAGGGCAGCCGCCCCGAGGTTTACCAACTGGTCCAGTTCGCCATAGGTGATGATCTTCCCGCTCTGAATCAGCGCCGGGCGCTGCCGCCGGCGTTCAGCCATTGTGGCAAAGGTCGCAACGATACTTTCAAAGCCGGGCTCCTCCAGAGTCGCCGACGGTTCGGGCAGCAGGGTGGTCATGCGCGGCGTCACCAGGGAATACGTGTCGATCACCCGGTCCGGTTCGGCGACGACCTGCTCCAAAAGCAGGACGAACTGGTCGAGGATATCTGCCACTCGCTGTCGCGAATACAGCGCCTCGCGGTACATCAGGCTCAGGCCCAGTGAACCCTCCATCTCGGTGATGTAAAGCGTCATGGCAAAGGGGGTTTCAACCTCGGGCGGGTTCTGTGTCTCCAGCGTCAGACCCGGGATTGCCGCGCTCGCCGCGGGAGTGTTCTGCATGTTTAACAGAATGTCGAAGAAAGGGTGTGCGTGCAGGTCACGCCGCGGGCTCAAAACTTCCACAAGCTTCTCGAACGGCAGCTCTTGATGGGCGTAAGACGTCAGGGCGGAAGCACGCACTCGTTTGAGCAGCCCACGGAAGCCGGACGGCCCGGAAAGATCGGCGACGAGCGGGAGCATATTGAGGAAACAGCCGATCAGTTTATCTGTCCCGGGTTGATCGCGACCGGCGCTGGGAAAGCCCAGCACGACCCGTTCCTGTCCGGTCCAGCGGTGCAGCAACAGGCTGAATGCAGCGGCCAGGGTCATGAACAGGGTAGCCTGCTCGGAAACCGCCAACGCACGGAGCGACGCCGTCAGTCGCGGCGACAGATGATGATGCAACCGACGGGCCCCCTGGGGAGCGACGTTGCCGGGGAAATCCATCGGGAAGCGCGCGGGTTGGGCCGCGGGGTCCAGTTGGGTGCGCCAGTAATCCAGCGCCTCGCCCCAGATCCCTTCCTCGAAACGGGCGCGTTGGTGCACGGCGTAGTCGCTGTACTGCAGGTCGCGCGGCCGGCCCGGGTCAGCAGGGAGTTGCTTACCCCTTGCCAGATAACCGTAGAATTTGACCAGTTCGGCGGTGAAGATGCCCTTCGACCAACCGTCACTGACAATGTGGTGGGTGGACAGTAGCAGCGCGTGGTGCGCTTCATCCAGACGCACGAGGGTATTACGCAGCAAAGGAGCCTTGCTCAGATCGAAAGACCTGGTGGCATCGGCCTGTTTTAGACGGGTCAACTCGTGGTCACGCCCGGGCGTGTCCAACCGGCTCAGGTCGATCAGTTGGAGATTGGGTTCGGCCGTCATTTCCGTGACCAGGTAGGGCCGTCCCTCGCGCTCGCCGAAGGCGCCGCGCAAGACCTCATGGGAGGCGCGGATCAGGCGCAGACTCTCTTCAAGGGCCGCCACATCGAGCGGTCCGCGCAAGACCAGGACTGTACTCAGATTGTGGACGGTGCTGCCCTCCCGGAGCCGATGTTCGAACCAGAGACGCTCCTGGGCGAAGGAAAGCGGGCGTTGCCGTTGCAGAACCGGCATCGTAGCCGGCTCGCACAACGCCTCGACAAACAGGTCGGCGAACCGTTCGAGGACGGTAGCGTCGTGGGCCGATGCGTCATAGGTCCAGCTCATCTGCAATTGGTTGTTGCTGACATAAGCTGCAATATCGAGGCGGTAAGGACGCTTGCCGCCGAGACAGGCGATACCGCTCACATGCTCTGACGCCGGTTCCAGCGGGCCGGCGGCAGCCAGGGTACCGTCCAGACGACCCAGGTAGTTGAAGCTGATATCGGGTTGGGGTAGCGCGGCCAGAGCCGGGCCATGCTCGGGGTTCAGGTAGCGCAGCAGTCCGTAACCCAAACCTCCGCGCGGCACGCGGCCCAACTGCCGGGCAACTTCCCGGATCACTACCTCGGGCTCCGACCCGTCGGGTAGCCGTAAGCAAATAGGATAGACCGTGGTCAGCCAGCCGGCCGTTCGGGAAACATCGACATCCGCCGCCGATTCTCCTCTGCCGTGGCCTTCCAAGGCTAGGTACAGGGCTGTTTCACCTGTCAATCGGTTGTAAGCCTGCAGTAGGCCGGTCAGCAGGTGGTTCTGGGTGTCTTCAGTCAGCAGGATGCGCGTGGCCGATTCCGCAAGGGTGCGGGTCGTGCGCCTGGCGTCGCGGTTATAGCCGGCGGCAGCGGTACCCGGCAGGACCGAGGTCCCTTGTTGATCGCGCCAGAAGAGCAGTTCTTCAGCAAGGTCATCGCCAAGAGCCTTATCCCGCAAATGTTCGGCAAATGTCCTGAGCGAGGTGGTTTTGGCCGGCAAATGGACCGGCGAACCAGCTTGCAGACGGGTCCAAAGGTTTTGCAGATCCTCCAGCAAAAAGCGCCAGGAAACCCCGTCGACCAGCAGATGATGGGCTGTCAGTAGAAGGCGGTCGTGCGTATCGATGCCGCGAAACCATAGGGCGCGGAACAGGTTACCAGCAGCAAGGCCCAGGCTGGTTTGGTATTGGCGGCAAAGATCCAGTAACACCGGTTCGCGGTCCTGCTCCTGGAGGCCGCTCAGATCGATAACCGGCAGGCTGACCCGTCCGGGTGGGTCCAGCACCTGGCGCCAACCACTGCCGTTTCGCTCGAAGCGGGCGCGCAGACCGTCGTGATGAGTCAGCAGAAGCTCCAGGGCCCGATACAGGGAAACCGGTTGCAGCCCGGCCCGCGGCCGGAACAGCCAGGCGTGGGTGAATTGCTCCGGTTGCGGCCAGTCGAGCGCAAGAAAACCGGCTTGGGCGGGCAACAGAGGCAGTTCGCCGGTCACTGGTCCCTGCTCCGCCACGACGCCGGCCTGTTGTTGCGAGGCGGCCAGAGAAGCGATGGTCTGATGCTTGAAAAGCTGGGTCGGGGTGAAGTTCAGACCCGCCTCACGCGCCCTCGCAACCACCTGAATGCTGAGAATCGAATCGCCGCCCAATTCAAAAAAGTTGTCGAAGATACCTACCCGATCGCGTCCCAGCAAATCAGCCCAAATGCGGGCCAGTTCTTTCTCGATCTGGTTGCGAGGTGGGGAAATCTCGCCTGGCGCCGCCTCCTGTTCCTTTGCGGCGAGCGCGGCCAGGGCCGGATAATCCAGTTTACCCGTGGGCGTGGCGGGCATTTCCTCCAAGACATGAACAAACGAGGGAACCATATAGTCGGTCAGCCATTGCCGCAACCAGTCGCGCAGACCGGCGGCACTGACGGCTGCAGGGTCGTCCGCAACTACGAAAGCCGTCAACCGTGAACGTTCGGGGGTGTAGACAACCGCCGTGCGGGCCACACCGGCCGCGGTGGCGATGACGCTCTCGATTTCGCCCAGTTCCACGCGAAAGCCGCGGATCTTGACCTGGCGGTCGAGACGCCCGCGGATCTGGAGGTTGCCGTCAGCGCGAAAACGGGCCTGATCGCCGGTGCGATAGAATCGCATACCGTCCAGGGTGATAAATTTCTCGGCGGTCAGCGCCTCGCGGCCCAAGTAACCGCGGGCAATACCGGCGCCGCCCAGGGTGAGTTCACCCCACAACCCGATAGGGGCCGGGTTACCGTGCTGATCGTAAATACGCGCGACTACGTTGTTCATGGGGCGGCCGATGATGCCGCCGGCCGGGCTGCCCTCCGGCGGCACCCGGTAACTGGTGCACATCACCGATGCCTCGGTGGGCCCGTAGTCCTCGTGAATGGCAGCAGCGGGGAACACGGATCCCATGTCCCGCAGGAGCCCGGGGGGCACCGACTCGCCGCCGACGGTCACCATGCGAACCGCGGGGAAGGCGACGTTATCACGCATCAGGTGAGCCGTGATTTGCACGGCCAGACTGGTGTGGGCGTGCAGGAATGTGATCCGTGGCATCAAGCCGGCAAGCACATCCATGTCGACGACCTGATTCTTGTCCAGGAGCAGAACGCCGGCTCCGGCATCCAGGGGCACCAGCATCTGGAAGACGAAGATATCGAAGGAAAACGAGGCCAGACAAGGTACCACGTCATCGGGTCCCAGCGGATAACACGCGCTCGCGGAAGCGACGAAATGGACCAGGTTGCGGTGCTCGATCAGAACACCCTTGGGCTGACCGGTAGAACCCGAGGTGTAGATCAAGTAGGCCGCCGCATGAAGATCGTGGGGAAAGGCAATCTCATCCTCCGGCTCCGTCAGGGATTCTCGATCAAGAAAAATGGTCTCGCCGGAGAATGAGATCGTTGAGGCCTGGCGCGTTTCGGTAATCAGCAGGGCAATGCCGCTGTCGGTGATCATGAAGTCACGGCGCGCCGCCGGATAATCGGGATCGAGGGGCACATAACCCGCGCCGCTACGGAGCACGGCCAGCATGGCGACAACCAGCGACGCATTGCGCTCGAGACAGATGCCGACCAGGGAACCCGGGCCGACGCCGAGAGTGGCCAGGTGAAGGGCCAGAGCGTGGGCTCTGCGCTCGAGTTCGCCCCGGTTAAGGACAATATCCGCCGGTCGTTCGGTACCGGCAGCGGGTAGTACCAGCGCAGATGCAAGCGGCTCGCGCGCGGCCCAATCCAGGAAGCCCGTCACGGGCGATTCCTCGGAGACCGGAACCTGTCGGCCGCTCCAGGTCACCAACAGTTGTTCACGCTCGTTATCCGTGAGCAGACAGGTGGTGGCCGGACAACAATCGGCGTCGGCCGCCACGGCTTCGAGCAGGGTGCGGAAGTGACCGCTGAAACGCTGCCGACGATCGGCCTCGAACAGGTCGCGGTTAAAGGTCAGCACACCGCTCAAGCCATCTGGAGTTTCGCTGATGCTGAAGTCGAGATCGAGCTTGGCGTAGGTCCTCCGGGTTTGCAGAGGACGTTGACGTAGCCCCGGTAAGGCGTCGCTTTCTGAAGGCGTATTCTGCAACCCGAAAAGCACCTGGAAGATAGGCGCATAGCTGAGATTACGCTCGGGCCGTAACAACTCGACGAGCTTTTCGAAGGGAAGCTCGCCATGCGCGGCCGCCTCCATGGCCGTCTCATGGGCCCGGGCCAAGAGTTCGCGAAAGCGGGGCCGATCACTATGGTCCAGGCGCAGGACCAGAGTGTTGGCAAAATACCCGATCATGGATTCCAACTCGGGGCGCCTGCGGTTGGCATCGACTGTCCCCATAACGATATCGTCCTGACCGCTGTAACGGGCCAGCAGCGTGGAAAAGACCGCCTGCAATAGAACAAACAAGGTCGTCCCGGAGGCGCGCGCCGTTTGGCGAAGTTCATCGGTGAGTCCGGCATCGAGTTCGAAGCCGACCTGTGCGCCCCGGAATGACATGACCGCCGGGCGGGGTCGGTCATAAGGCAGTGCCAGCAATTCGGGAGCTCCCTGGAGCTTTGCCTGCCAGTAACGGCCTAGCCGGGACAGCGCATCACCATCGAGCTGTCGACGCTGCCAGGCGGCATAATCCCCGTATTGAACGGCCGGGAGCGGTAAGGGCTGCTCGACCTTGGAACCCACCGCCTGCCGGTAGAGGGTGTTGAGTTCGCGGATGAAGATCCCGGCCGACCAACCGTCGGCAGCGATATGGTGGATGGTCACCAGCAGCACGTGGGCTTCTGCTGCCAAACGCAGAAGATTCAAACGCATGATCGGACCCAGGGCCAGATCGAAAGAACGACCGGCTTCGCGCTCTGCTAATTCCTGGATTCGCGAGGTCTGGTCAACAGCGGTCAGAGAACTCAAGTCGATCACTATCGGCGGACAGGTAGCCGGATCGATCCGCTGATAGGGTTTGCCCTCGCGCATGGGAAAGCACGTGCGCAGGATGTGGTGACGCTCGGCGATCGTTGCGAGGCAATGAGCCAGCCTGGAAACATCGAGACAGCCGTCCAAACGCGAAGCCACGGCGAGATTGTAGGCCGCGCCGGCGCCGGCCAACTGGTCGATGAACCAAAGGCTTTCCTGCTGGTAGGAAAGCGGCAGCAACTCGCCCTCGGGCGCCTTGGGGATCGGTTCCAGCTTCTCCTTGACGGCGACCGAGCGCTTGTTGCGCAGGAAATCCATGATCTCGATTTTCCGGGCGCGCAGCACATCGCGCAGATCGGGTGTCATGGCCCCGGGGCGGGCCTCGAAGCGCAAGCGGTCATCCTGCAGCCGCAAACGGACGCCGCGAACGCGCAAATCGGCCAGCAATTGCCCGACTGTCATCATATGTCACCTTCCTCGGCAAAGGCTTCCCCGTTCGCATTGGTTTCGTCGCTCGCGGTCAGGAAGATCACCTCGGCAAGACCGGCGATAGTGGGCTCGGCAAACAGCTCGGCCAGGGGCAGCGACAGGTCGAAACTCTCGCGGATCCGCGCCAGTACGCGCGCGGCCATCAACGAATGTCCGCCCAATTCGAAGAAGTTGTCGTCAACGCCGACCCGTTCAAGGGAGAGAACCTCCGAGAAGATGACCGCAAGCCGCTCCTCCACCTCGTTGCGCGGCGCGCGATAGGGTTTGGTCTTGATCGCCTGCGGCCGAGGCAGGGCGGCGTAATCGACCTTGCCGTTAGGGGTCAGGGGCAGGGAGGCCAGCGGTGTGATGGTGGCCGGCACCATGTATTCGGGCATGTTGCGAGAAAGCGCGGTGCGAACATTGGCGACCAGGCGTGTAGCGCCCAGCCAGGAAGAACGCGTCTGCTCGGGCGGCTCGCCAACACCGTGTATCCCTTCGCGGCGGGCGTAGATGTTGTAGAGTTCGGTCTCCACCAGAGAGTTGTCCCGCGCAATCTCCATGACAAAGCCATGCTCACGCAACAGGCCGGTGACCCGATCCAAGGCGCCGTCCTGGTCGTGAACTTCGATAACGATCTGGTCGATGATAGCCCAGTGATCCGGCTCGATACCGCCCAGTACTTCCAGTTCGCTTTTTTCCACGTCGATCTTCAACAAATCGACGCGTTCCAACCCGTGAGCGCGAACCACGTCGGAGAAGGTTACCAATTCGCAGTCGAAGCGTTCGCTTTCAAGGCGGTCGTCGAGCAGAGTCTCGATATCGGCCTGGACCCGTGCATCGGACGGACCTTCTTGCTGGGAAAGCAGGAATGAGCGCACGACCTCACGCTCCTGACCGGCATCGGCAAAACGCCCGGAGATGATCGAGACATGCGGGTAATAGTCAAAGGTCGCCCGGCCGGGTGACGAGGCCAACCCCTGGCGGAAAAGTTCTGCTCGCACGCCATGGATGCATACATTGGTTTCCAGCAGGTCGAAGAGGGGCGGAATCGGCTCGAAAGCAAACACGCGCGCCTTGGGCACCACGTGCCCGAAGAACAGGGTGGCCATGCCGATATTGGCGCCGACATCGAAGATAATCGCGTCCTCGCGCAAGCGAATGCCGTGCTTCAGGTAGGCCCGCTCCTCGAAGATCTCGGTGTAAAGAAACTCGGTTTCGCCGCGGTTGGCGAAGGCCGCCTCCATACCGTTGGGCAATTGAGCAAAATCGACATCCGACTGGAGCCCGCGGGCGGCGGCCGTTTCGGGCTCGGGCACCAGGTAGGCGGCCAGCGCGGCTTCATCGCCGCGACCGGTCAGCAGGACCGTGGCCTCGCGGACACCCGGTTGAGCGGCCAGACGTGCCTCGATCTCCCCCGGCTCGATGCGGAAGCCGCGCAGCTTGACCTGGCGGTCGCGACGGCCCAGATAGACCAGGCTGCCGTCCGGCAAATAACGCGCAAGGTCGCCGCTACGATACAGACGTGAACCGTCTTGCTCGCCGCTGGGGAAGGGGTTGGGCACGAACCGCTCGGCGGTGAGCGCGGGTCGGTTGTGATAAGCCCGGGCCAGACCGCCTCCGGCCACGTGGATCTCGCCGGTCACGCCGACAGGCGTCGGCCGACCGCGCCGGTCAAGCAGGTAGATCAGCTGGTCGGCCATGGCGCGGCCGATGGGCGAGCCGGTCTCTTCCGGTGAGACCGTGTGGACCGTGACGTGTACGCAGGTCTCAGTGATGCCGTACATATTGACCAGCCGGGTACGGTCGCCGAAGAGACGGAACCAGGGTTCGGTATGCGCGGGTTTCAACGCCTCACCGGCAAAGATAATCAGACGCAAGTTGTGCCGGCCCTGTTCGAGTTCAGCAACGCGCGTCAACTGGCTGAAGGCCGTGGGTGTCTGGTTCAGTACCGTCACCCCTTCCTGGCAAAGCAGCCGATAGAATGCCTCCGGGGTACGTGTGGTGTAGTAGGGCACCACCACCAGCCGACCGCCGAACAACAACGAGCCCCAGATTTCCCAAACCGAGACATCGAAGGCGAAAGAATGGAACAGTGGCCAGACATCATACTCGTCAAAGCGGTATTCTTCGCGGGTGGCAGCCAGCAAGCGGGTGATTTGGCCGCGGCTCATGACCACGCCCTTGGGTCGGCCCGTGGAGCCGGACGTATAGATGATGTAAGCCCCCAGATCACCTCCGTGCTGGGCAGAGAGGTTAGTGTCCGGCTCACCGGCAGCGCCGTCAGGCGTCACCTTCACCACCTGGGCCCGGTGAGGCGGCAGGCTATCGGCCGATGCCTCCGTGGTGAGGAGCAAGCGGATACCGGCATCTTCGACCATGTAGCCGAGGCGATCCTCGGGGTATGCGGGGTCCAGAGGCAGGTAGGCAGCGCCCGCCTTGAGAATTGCCAGCAGGCCCACCAACAGTTCCAGCGAGCGCTCCATGCAGAGGCCGACCGGCTCATCGGGACGCACGCCCAGAGCCGTCAGGCGATGGGCCAGACGGTTGGCCGCACGGTTCAACTCGGCATAGGTCAGCGTGTCTCCATCGGGCATGGAAAGAGCCGACTTTTGGGGCAGGCGCGCGGCCACGGCCTCGAACAAGCGGTGGGGGCTCTCGTTATCGGCGTGGTAGGCGTAATCGCGCTGCCATATGTGGAGCAGTTCGGCGCATTCTGCCTCGTCGCAGAGCGGCAGATCCTCAAGCCGGCGGGTAGCATCGACGGCAACGGCCGTCAAAAGGTTGCAATAGTGGGCGGCCAATCGCCGCATGGTCGCTTCGTCGAACAGGTCGGCATTGTACTCGAAACAACCGTCCAGACCGCGTTCGTGCTCGTCCAGCCGGACAAAGAGATCATACTTGGCCACCACCTGCCGGTTTTCAGCGGGCGCCATGGTGAGACCGGGCAGGTCGAAGCTGCCAAGCGGCGTGGTGCGAAGACTGAAGACGATCTGGAACAGCGGCGTCTGGCTGAGACTACGCTCCGGCTGGAGCGCCTCGACCACCCGCTCGAAGGGAATGTCTGCATGGGCGTAGGCATCTAAATCGGTGCGCTTGACTCGAGCCAGGAGTTCGCTGAAGCTGGGATCACCGCTTAGATCGGTGCGCAGGACCAACATGTTGACGAAGAAGCCGATCAGGTCTTCGATCTCTTTCTGGTTGCGGTTGGCGACCTGGGTTCCCAGGCACACATCCGGCTCACCGCCGTAGCGGTATAACAGCGCCGCAAAGGCCGCGTGCAGCGTCATGAACAGCGTAGTGCCTTGGACCTGGGAAAGCGTCACGAGTGCATCGGCAGTGTCCCGGTCCAACCCGAAGCGAACCTCGGCGCCGCGCGCGCTCATGACGGCTGGACGCGGCCGGTCGGTAGGCAGTTGGTGCAGGACGGGCACACCGGCCAGGTGCTCGCGCCAGTAGTCAAGCCGCTGATGCAGGTAGGCGCCCTGCAACAACTGTTGTTGCCAGTGGGCAAAATCGGCATATTGAATCGAAAGATTGGGTAACGTGGGATTCCGATCGTCGATAAAGGACCGGTACAGATGGTTCAGTTCGCGCACCAGCACGCCTATCGACCAACCGTCGGAGGCGATGTGGTGCATGGTCAGGATGAGAAGATGCCGTTGCGGCGCCAGACGGACTACGACCGTGCGAATCATCAGGTCGCGGTCAAGCTGGAACGGGCGTTGGATTTCAGTCGCGGCCAGCGCCTCGGCCCGAGACTCCTGTTCGACCGGCGACAGAGCTGTCAGATCGACCAAACGCAGCTCTACCTCGAACGAAGATACGATCAGTTGGACCGGAATGCCCCCCTGTGCGGGAAAGCTGGTTCGCAGCACCTCGTGACGCGTAACAATGGCTTCGAGGACCTGTTCTAGGTCCGGCACGCTTAGGTGACCTTTGAGATAGAACACCGCGGGCATGTTGTAGGCCGCCTCGGCGCCGCTACCGTCGCCGCGGTCCAACTGATTGATGAACCATAGCCGGTTTTGAGCGTAGGAAAGCGGCATGGTCGCACCGGAAGCCGGATCGGGATCGGCCATACCGGGTATCGGCGACTCGCCCCCGAGCCGTTGCCTGGGAACAGGATGGATGGCCGGCAACGCGGGTGTACTGTCTCGATCCAGGGCGGCCTGACACAATGCAGCCTGAGCCTCGACAGTGGTGGCCTCGAAAAAGGCGCGCAGGGGCAGTTCCACCCCGATCGTGCGGCGCAGGCGCGAGACGATCTGGGTTACCAGCAGCGAGTGTCCGCCAAGTGCAAAGAAGTCGCGACTCAGGCCTATGCGCTCCTGGTCCAGCACCTCCGCCCATATAGCGGCCACGACTTCCTGCATGGGAGTTACGGGGGCGACAAATTCAGCCGCGGCGGGCGCTTCAGGCTCCGGCAGAGCGGTGTGGTCCAGCTTGCCGTTGGTGGTCAGCGGCCACGCATGGAGATGGACAAAAGCGGCGGGCGCCATGTAGGCGGGCAGTTCGCGCCGCAACCAGGCTCGCAGCCGTTCCTCATCGACGGGTTCAGCGGCGGGCACGTACCAGGCGACCAGGTGTTGGTCGGGATGTTGGCCGCGAAGCAGCACCACGGCTTCCGCCACGCCCTCGTGACGGCTCAACACCGTCTCTATCTCGGCAAGTTCGATGCGGAACCCACGCAGTTTGACCTGGGCGTCCCGGCGACCGGCGAAAACGACGTTGCCGTCCCAGCGGTAGCGGCCCATATCGCCGGTGCGATAGAGACGGTCACGGCCGTCTTCGTGTACGGCAAAGGGGTTGGTCAGGAAGCCGGCTTCGGTCAACATCGGATCGTTCAGATAACCCCATGCCAGATGGGGGCTGCGCATGTAGATTTCGCCCAACTCGCCCGGACCGGCCAACCTACCGGCGCGATTGAGGACCAGCAACTGAGTATCTTCAATACCTTTGCCCAGCGGTAAGACCGGCTTGCCGCCCCAGGTCGCCAGGTTCTTGGGCACCGGGTAGTAACCCACCGAGCGCTGAGTCTCGGTAGATCCGTAAGTGTTGACCACCTGGAGGTTGGGCGCGTGCTGTTGCAGGCGCGAAACTTCATCGACGGTCAGGGCCTCGCCGACAAAGAAGGCCGTTTGCAGATGCGGCAGACGAACCTCATCGGCCTCAAGCGTGATGATGCGGCCCATGGCCGGCGTCAACTGGGCCACGTTGATCCGTTGGTCTGCCAGCCATCGGGCCAGGCGACCGGGGACGCGATCATCATCGTGCGGTACACACAGACAGGCGCCCAACGAAAGCGGGGTAAAGATATCGCGCTGCAGGGGGTCGTGGGCCAGACCGGAGAGCATGCTGTAACGCTGCTCGGAATGCAAACCAAAGGTCTCGACGGTCCAGGGCATGAAGTGAGTCAAAGGACCGTGGCGACCGACAATGCCCTTGGGAACGCCGGTGGAACCCGACGTAAAGGCGATGTAGGCGAGGTCATCGGCACCCACCGATACCACATCGATGGGCTCGGAAACCCCTTCGGGCCATCGATCAAGCGACAGTTCCAGACTGAGCTCGAACTCGGCTACGCGGGCCTGAAGACGCTCCGGGAGAGGCTCATGCGGCGCGATGTGCAGCCAACCCGCCGGCCGCGCCAAGTCCAGCAGAGTCAGCAGCCTGGATTCGGGATAGTCCGGGTCCAGCAGCAGGAAGGCAGCGCCTGCTTCCAGGACGGCGTAGATGGCCGGCGCCAGTGCCGCATCGCGCGCGGCCAGGATGGCAACTACGTCGCCTTTGCCGATATGGCGCAAACGCAAATCATGGCGGAGGGCTCGAACCATATCGTAGAGCCGGCCGTAACTCAAGCGGGTAGAACCGTCGATCACAGCAATGCGTTCGGGCACGCGTGCCGCATGATCGGCCAGCATCTCTGCGACGGAGCCCACCCATTCCTCGCTCAGCAGCTCGGTCGGGTCCGGGATCTGCCGGTTTGTCTCGGGCGTAACCAATTCGAAGCTCGCAAGCTTGCTTTCCTCATTCCGGACCAATTGGGCCAACAGGCCGCGATACTGGTCAAGTAACGCCTCGATGGCGGCCTTCTCGAACAGCTGTTTGTTAAAATGGAAACTCAGCCGGATACCCTCCGGGGTGTCGTCGGCGTACACGGTGAGATCGAATTTCGAGCCGATATCGGGCGTATTTACGGAGCTGACGGTCAGACCGGTAGGCGCGTCCACCTCCAGGGATAGGTCAAACATATTGAAATAGATCTGGAAGAGAGGGTTGCGGCTGGTGTCGCGGTTTGGGTTGAGCTCTTCGACGAGCTTTTCGAAAGGCAGGTCCTGGTGCTCGTCCGCGGCCAGCACGGTACGACGAACGGATGCCAGCAGCCGTGCGAAATCCAGTTCGTCATCGACGGTCGTGCGCAATACGAGATGATTGATGAAAAAGCCGATCAAGTCCTCGGTACCGGGGTGGTGGCGGCCGGAAGAGGGCGCGCCGACGACGATATCGTCCTGCCCGCTGTAGCGCGCCAGGATGAGCTTGAACGCGGCCAGCAAGGTCATGAACAGTGAAGCGCCGTGTTCGCGGCCGTAACGGCGGATTTCTTCACTGAGTTCCTCGGGCAGAAGGCAGCTCACACTATCGCCCCGGTAGGTCAACATGACCGGTCTGGGACGGTCGGTGGGAAAATCGAGTGTGGTCAACTCCGCCAACTGCTCGCGCCAGTAGTTGAGTTGCGACTCAAGAACCCCCGCCGCCAACCAGCCCTGTTGCCAGGCGGCGAAATCGGCGTATTGGATGGATAGCGATGTGGACTCGTCAGTACTTTCGGTAACAAATGCGGCGTAGCCTCGGGTAATCTCGCGCACAACAATGCTCAGCGACCAGCCGTCCGAGATAATGTGGTGCATGTTCAGCACCAACAGGTGACGCTCCTCGTCCAGACGTAGCAGATGGACCCGCAGTAAAGGACCATGCTCCAGCAGGAAAGGCGTCAAGGTCTCGCGATCGGCCTGCGCCAATGCCGCCGCTTCGCCGCCGGGGCCGACATCGCTGACGTTCAGCCGGAAGGACGGCGGATGGATGACCTGGCCGGGTCGGCCGTCGACTTCGGTGAAGGTAGTACGCAGCGTCTCATGACGCGTCACCATTTGTTGCAGGCTAAGCTCCAGGGCAAGGACATCCAGGTGACCGTCGAGGCGCAGGGTAGCCGCCAGGTTATAGGTGGCGGAGGGTCCTTCCAACTGGTAGAGAAACCACAACCGCTGCTGGGCCAGTGAGAGCGGCGGGGCCGGGTCGCGGGGCACCGGTACGGGTCGCGACAGCCTGGTGGAGGACGCGATCGTACGTTGTGCTTCCAAGGCGACGGCCAGTCCGGCAATGTTGCCGGTCTCGAAAAGCGTGCGCAGGGGCAGTTCCACATCGAAAGCCTGACGGACGCGGGCGATAACGCGCGTGGCCAGTAGGGAGTGTCCGCCCAAGTCAAAGAAGTCGGCGTTGACATCGACCACCCTGAAGCCGAGAACAGCCGACCAGATCGCGGCGATAACTTCTTCTGTCTGGGTGCGAGGGGCTGCAGCATCCGCCGTGGTCTCGTCCAGGTGTGAGACGGGCATGGCGGCCAGGGCCTTGCGATCGACTTTTCCGCTGTTGTTTAGCGGAAGGTCAGCCAGGAGCACCAGGTGGGCGGGCACCATGTATTCGGGTAGTTGATCGGCCAAATAGGCTTTCAGTGTAGCCGGGGTATTCTCGTCGGAAACCTCCAGATAGGCGATCAGTTGCTTGGCGCCCCGCTCGTCATCGCGAACGATGACCGCGCTCTTGCGCACGGCGGGATGATGGTCAAGCACGCTTTCAATCTCGCCGGGCTCGACGCGGAAACCACGGATCTTGACCTGGTGATCGACACGACCACGGAAGTGAAGCGTACCGTCGTCCGCGTAACGGGCCAGGTCGCCGGTGCGGTAGAGCCGCAGGCCTGGATTGTGACTGAAGGGATGAGGCAGGTAACGTCCGGCGGTCAAAGCCGGTCGCCCTTGATAGCCGCGGGCCGGACCGGCCCCGCCGATGAAGAGCTCGCCCTCAACACCGATCGGCACGGGTTGCATGTGGCGATCGAGCAGGTAGATACCGGCGTTGCCCATGGGTCTGCCGATCGGCGGCAGTGCGGGCCATCCCGAGGACTCACCCGTCAAGATGAACGAGGTGGCCAAATGGGTTTCGGTGGGACCATAGTGATTGTGGAGTTCCGCATTCGGCAGCCGCTCGAACATCTCGATTAGGGCAGGCGTGATGCGCAGTTGCTCGCCGGCGGTGATGAACTCGCGCGGTGCGCTGAGCCGGATGCCCTCTTCGCGAGTCGTTTCGGCAAAGTGGTCCAGGACTACAAACGGCAGGAAGAGACGCTGGATACCCGCCTCTTCGACAAGCGCGAGCAAGGTGCGCGCATCGGCTCGCCATGCCTCGGGGAAGAGGATCAGCTGTCCACCCGAGGCCCAGGTGGTGAACATTTCCTGGAAGGAGACGTCAAAGGTCAGGGCGGCAAATTGCAGGGTCGTGTACCCTGCCGGCAGCGTCTCCAGGTGCCACGCAATCAGGTTTGTCGCCGCACCATGGTTCATGGCAACACCTTTGGGTTTGCCCGTGGAGCCGGAAGTATAGATCAGATAGGCGACATGCTCGGGGCTCGGAGACGGTAGCTCGACTTCGGCAGTCTCACTTTCGCCGTTCACAGACAGCATGGGGATGTCGCAGGCTTGCAAAGCGGCCGAGGGTTCGGCACCGATCAGCACCATCGCGGCGCCGGAATCGACCAGCTCGAACGTCAACCGTTCGCCCGGGTCGGCGGGGTTGAGGGGCAGGTAGGCAGCCCCGGCTCGTAGAACGCCCAACACGGCAAGCGCCATCTCCAGCGAACGCTCTATGCAAATCGCCACAATGGTTTCCGGACCCGCCCCCATTGCCACCAGGCGGGCTGCAAGGGCATCCGCGCGCGAAAGCAGGGTCTGGTAATCCCAGACGGTGCGGCCGTCAAGGCCGTGAAAGGTCAGCGCCGGCGCTTGCGGCGTACGGGCCGCCTGGTCCGCGACCATTTGATGGACGCAACGCCGGTCAAGACCGGGCATCGTCGTCTCATTCCAGGCGAATAGGATTTGCTCGCGTTCCTCTTGTCCAAACAAAGGCAGGCGGGACAGGCGCTGCTCGGGTTGGGTCGTAACCGCGTGCAGTAAGTTTTTGTAGTGCTCCAGAAAACGCGCCATCAGCGAGTCGTCGAAATGGTCGGTGCTGTAATTGAGTGATCCCTCCAGAAGGCCGTCAGCCTCGCCCAGGCTGAGGACGATATCGAAGGGTGCGGTCAAATGATTGACCGGGTGAATCGTCGCCTCCAAGCCTGGTAGTTCGGGAGCCTTCACCGGTGTATTGGCCAGGACGAACATTACCTGGAAGAGTGGGTTGTGGCTGCGCAGGCGATCGGGCCGCACGGCTTCCACCACACGCTCGAAGGGCAGGTCCTGGTTGGAAAAAGCGCCCAACGCGCCTTCTCGCGAACGGGTCAGGAGTTCGCGGAAACTGGGATCGCCGCCGGCATCGGTGCGCAGCACCAGGGTATTGGCAAAGAAACCGATCAAGGGCTCCAAATCTTCCAGGTTGCGGTTGGCGATCGGAGTACCCATGACCACATCATCATGCCCGCTGTAGCGTTGCAACAGGACGACAAATGCGGCTTGCAAAATCATGAACAGGGTTGCATCCGCGTCCCGAGCACCCCTCTTCAAGCGCGCCGTTAGCTCGGGTTCAAGCTGGAAATGCAGGGTGCGCCCCAGGAAGGTACGGGGGGTCGGGAGATTTTCCCGGACCGGCAGGTGATGCGTGGCAGGAACGCCGTTCAGGTACTCGCGCCACCAAGCTATTTGTTCATCTAGGAGACCGCGCTCAAAGATATCGTTCTGCCGGCGCGCGTAATCGCCGAAGCCAAATTGAAGCTCGGTCCTGCGCGCGGTCTCATGCGTGTGTACCTCCGCGGCGTAGCCGGCGCCCATTTCCTCCATCAGAACGCCCAGGGACCAGCCGTCGGAGATGATGTGGTGCATGCACAGCACCAGGAAGGATCGGTCGATCCGTTTCCGAATCAGCAAAAGGTGCCACAGCGGACCCGTTTCAAAATCGAACGTGCGCGCCACCTGGCGGCGAATCAATTCTTCGGTGAGATTGTGGATGCGAGCCGCGGGTAGGGCCGCCAGATCGACAATCTCAAGTGCCGGCCCATGATAGGGGACCAGGTGGCGGTAGGGGCGTCCGGCGTCCTCCAGAAAGACGGTGCGCAAGGCTTCGTGCCGTTGAACGAGGGTCTCCATGGCACTATCAAGCGCCGCGACGTCCAACTCGCCGGCTAGTTCCAAAACAAGCGACATATTGTAGACCGCATCCATCTGTTCCAACCGGTGAAGGAACCACAACCGTTGCTGCGGGAAGGACAAGGGAGCATCACCGGGTTCCGCTCGGGTTAACGGCGGCAAACGCTTCGTGTTCCCTGACTCCCCTAGAGCCGAAGCCAGACCCGCCGGGGTGGGTGCCTGGAACAACGTGCGCAGGGGCAGGCTCACGCCCAAGGCGCTTTGCAGGCGTACCACGACCTGATTGGCAAGCAGGGAATGCCCGCCAAGATCGAAGAAGTTGTCGTCGATGCCCACCCTTTCCAGTTCAAGAACGTCGGCCCAGATATTACACAACAGCGTTTCGATCTGGTTACGCGGCGCACGGTAAGCACGCTCATCTTCAATATCGAAGGCTTGCAAGGCCTTGCGGTCCAGCTTTCCGTTGGGTGTGAGCGGCAGGCGTTCCAGGAAGACAAACGCGGTGGGCATCATAAAATGGGGCAACAAGCTGCCCAGATGGGCGCGCACACTGTCAGCCGTGGGCGCCGGCTGCGCGGTTTCCAGGTAAGCAACCAGCGAATCCCGCTTTGTGGTGACCACGGCTTTGGCCACCCCGGGCGCGCTTGTCAGAACAGCCTCGATCTCACCGGGCTCGACACGGAAGCCACGCAGCTTGACCTGCTGATCCGCGCGGCCAATGAAGATGAGCCGGCCGGCCGGGTCACGACACACCAGATCGCCGCTACGGTAGAGGCGTTCCCCACCCTGGTCGGCAAACGGCGAGGGAATGAAGCCTGCAGCGGTCAACCCCGGCCGGCCGGCATAACCACGGGCAAGGCCCTTGCCGGCCAGGTAGAGTTCGCCGGTGACCCCAATCGGCACCGGCGCGAGGTGGGTGTCCAGCACATAGGCGCGCGTGTTGTCGACGGGTCCGCCGATAGGCACGGTCCCGTTCTCCGGGACGCCGGCCAGTTGAGCAAAGACGCTGTTGACGGTGACCTCGCTGGGACCATAAAGGTTGACCAGGGGTACACCGTATCTGTCGTTGAAACGGCGCGCTGACGCCGCGCTCAGCGCCTCGCCGCCGCAGAAGAGAATGCGGAGTTCACCGAGCACGCCCTCGCTATCGGCCTCAATCAAACCGTCCAGCAGGGTCGGGACTACTTGCAGCAGGGTTGCCCGCTCCGAGCGCAACGCATCCAGAAGTTGCGCAGGCAGGGCCTCGGCACCGTCGGGGGCAAGCGCCAGACGGGCGCCGGCGGCCAGTGGTGCTGCCCATTCCCAAACGGAGGCATCGAAGGAGACGGGCGTCTTGAAAAGCATGCGGTCCCGCGGGCCTATCTCGAAACGGCGACACACCCATCTGATCTGGTTGGCCAATGCCTCATGGCTGACGGCGACTCCTTTGGGTCTGCCGGTCGAGCCCGAGGTGTAGAGAACATAGGCAAGTTGTTGATCCGCCGGCCGGTGAACCGGTAATTCGGATGGGTTGGGAGCTGCAGGGCGTTCGTCTTCCAGATAGACGACTGTTACCGTATCTGTAACGGGAATGAGGTCGGCCAATTTACGACTGGTCAGCAGAAGGCGGCAGCCGCTGTCCCCCAGCATAAAACGCAGGCGTTCGGCCGGGTAGGCCGGATCCAGGGGCACATAAGCTGCGCCTGTTTGGAGGGTTGCCAAAAGGGCGAACACGAGTTCGGACGAACGTTCCAAGCAAATGGCGACGTGCGTTTCCGGGACGGCCCCGAATGCGTGCAGGTGGTGCGCCAGACGCGTACTTTCGGCCAGCAATCGGGCATAGCTGATCTCTTCCCCATTTCTACGCAGGGCCGGGGCCTGGGGTTGTCGATCTGCCTGGACCGCCACCAGATCGGAGATCCGCACCCTGGCCGGCTGTCGGTCGGTTTGGTTCCATGCCCCCAACAGTTGTCGACGCTCATCCGGTTCCAGCATGGACAAAGCTGCACGGCGCAACCCTGCATCTGCGGTACAGGATGCATAGGCGCTGACCAGATTGTGCAGGTGACG
>JASJCB010000168.1 GCA_030066195.1 Acidobacteriota bacterium | reverse complement strand
GAATGATTTTCCCGGTTTGGGGGTTCCGTCCTTCCCGGGCGGCGCGTTCGGCCACGGCAAAAGTGCCGAACCCGATCAAGGTAACCTGATCCCCGTTCGCCAGGCTGTCCATGATGCTTTCCAAGGTGGCGTCAAGGGCCTTGCCCGCGTCACCCTTGGTCAAACCGGATTTTTCTGCAATGCTTTGGATGAGTTCGCTTTTATTCATTTGATACTCCTGATCAAGGATAAACGAGCATACCACATCTCATTCAATGGGAGTAGCACAGTGGTTACATTATTTCCAAATTTGTGATGATTAGACCACTATGCCGGTGTCCGATTACCACATCCGCCATCTTCACCGGCCCCCGGACTCGGGCAGAGGCGCAAGCTCTGAGAGCAGGCCCCGCCCTTTGCCGTCATGGCATCGGCGCGGGCATGCAACACCGAAACCACGCCCGTCATTTTTGTCGCAAAACCGCGCGGAAATATACGCTGTAAATAATCCGGAGCATCACCTTCGCCACTTTCCGTTATTTTTAACGATAGTCCGGCGACCGGTAACCATACGGCGCCGCCGCAAACTGTAAAACCTGAGCGCGCATAAAATGAACCGCTTTAGCCGACAAATCAAAAGGTTGTTTGCCCTTGAGCACTCACAGCGGGTAGAATTTGCAGAGTTGATGCAACGAACCTCCCTCTCGTCACCAAGCCTTTGCTTTTAGGATTTTATCGATGAATATGGAACAAGATGTCGCTCCGACCGTTACCGAACACTTAACCGGTTACGCGCGCACCGTCATCATCGGCGATATACACGGCGATTTGGATACGCTCCTGGCCAGTCTCGCCGACAAGCGAATTATTCATTACAGCGGGCCCGTGGAAAAGGTGGTGGAGATCATCGAAACCGGCCTCGCCGAACCCTTTCTGGCCGATTTGGAAGCACTGGTCCAACCGGCCGAAACGCGGCTGCAACTGATCTTCCTGGGCGACTACGTGGACCGCTGGTACCTGGGCTACCACGTGATCCAGTTCCTGATGAAGATCCGCTGGAAACGGTTCGGTATCGACGCGGTTTTCCTGATGGGCAACCACGAGGCGCACAATCTGCACTTCTTCCTGAATCCCTTCCGCGCCTATGAACTCTATTCCGAGAGTGTCTTCACCACCGCCCGACGCTGCGAGTACATCGGCGACATGGGTCTGGTCGAAAGCCTGACGAGCTTCATGCTGCTGCACGGCGATGAGATCAGGGATCTGCAAAAAGCCTTCTACGCCGAGGGCAAACTAAGCTGGGACCTGGGTTACGGAACGCTTTTGCTGGAATACCCCAACGATTTGAGCCCCGTCCTGGCGCCTTTTGAAGCCGGCGATTGGGACGCGGTCCAGGATCACTGCACGCGCATCGCCGAGGTGCTGGGTTATAACCCCTCCAACCAAACCCAGGTGGAGCCCGAAGAACTCTTCGAGCAAATGGGCCTGCTGACCAACCCGGAAGGGCAGAACTATTGGAGCATCGATCCGCCCGAGGAGGACGGGAAGGTGGACTGGGGCCGCGGTTACTCGCCTCGGCTGACGCGTTTCAACCTGTTCACGCGAGTGCGGGAAGACGACGGTCGCGAACCGATCTACAGCGATGTGCTGCCCGTTGACTGGCGGCTGATCTCCATGGTTTGGCGCAAGCACTACGGGCCCTTCTTCAAGAGCTTGCGGCAAATGCACCTGGAAGGCGACACCCTCTACCTGCACGGCGGCCTGTCGCCCCAGGTGATGCTGGACAGCCAGGGCCTGGGCGTTTACTACCGCTTCAGCGAGGGACATTTCAAACAAAAGGACATGCACTGGGACATTTCCAACGTGGTGCGCCGCGCCAACCGCCTGGCCTCCCAGGTGATCGCCAACGCCCTGGCCGATTTCAGCTTCAGCAGCATGGCCGGCACCGAGATCACCGACATGATGGGCGTCTGGCGAGGAGAGAACCGCGGCTTTACCCAATTCGGCGGCGTCTACTGGGCCGATTTCGAGTACCTTCAGCGCGAACTGGAACACGAGCGCGTCATGACCATGTACGAGCAATTCGTGGATGCCACCGAGATCCGCCGCATCATCTGCGGCCACACCCGCTTCTACGCCCGCGAGGATGAAACCCGCTACCTGCAAATAGGCGCCTTCGAAAAGCTGGGCCTGGACTATATCAACGTGGACAACGCCTGCTCCAGGGGCTACCGAAGCGACCCGGTGCTCAACGGCATCGAGCTGGACGAAAAGGGACGCGTACTGGACCAGGGCCGCCTGGTCCGCTCCTGGTGGGAAGAAAGATAACCCCTGGGCGCGCACGCTTCCAGCGTGCATGCAAGCCGAGATTCGCCCTCCGGGCGAGGCGAGGCGGAAACCCCTGGGCGCGCACGCTTCCAGCGTGCATGCAAGCCGAGATTCGCCCTCCGGGCGAGGCGAGGCGAAAACCCCTGGGCGCGCACGCTTCCAGCGTGCATGCAAGCCGAGATTCGCCCTCCGGGCGAGGCGAGGCGGGTTGTTCCCTCCCTATTATTAAATAAGCCCCAAAACATGCCCAACCCTGGGAAGAGCACGCAGGATGCGTGCGCGCCCAGGGGGTTACACCCCCGGGCATGCAAGCCGAGATTCGCCCTCCGGGCGAGGCGAGGCGGATTGTTCCCTCGTTATAAATAAACCAAGCCCAAATACATGCCCAACCCTGGGAAGAGCACGCAGGATGCGTGCGCGCACAGGGGGTTGCACCCCCTGGGTTTACTTCGTATTGGGTTTTGATTGTCAGTCGGCGTGGCCGCGCCCTTTATTGGGGTTGTCGTTGGTTGTGTCGGTTAATCCGGGATCGAAGATTCCGTTCTCATTCTTCGACCCGGAAAAGTCAGGAGCAAAGAATCAGGCCTCATTCCTCGACCCGGAAAAGTCAGGAGCAAAGAATCAGCTCTCATTCTTTGCGTACCCAAAAGTAATGTGAAAGAAATCAGTTGTGGTTCCTTGACCCGGATTTTTCGGGAGCAAAGAACCAAAACCGATTCTTTGACCCTGAACTTTCGGTGCGCAAAGAATGAGGACTGATTCTTTGCTCCCCGACTTTCAGTATCGAGAAATCGGAACCCATTCTTCGATCTTGGACGTCCAGAATCAACTAATCCGGCAGAAACTGAGGCACATCTTTTCAAAGATCGCGTATTCGGCTGTATTTGGTTGTCAAACCCGGGAAACGAGTTGTTACCGGCCGAAAGCCTGAAAAACCCCGCCGAGCCCACCCGTTGAAAAACAACTCGATGACAAAACCGTGCGTAGCGCGTCCGAAGACGGCCGTTTCTCCGCCCGGACTTGACTTTGTCTGACCGCGGCATTAGATTGGAGATACAGTCTTATCGCATTTTTTGGAAATGTCGATCCCTGGCAACAGGCAGTCTGATGTATCCGCCATAATTTTTGCGATGATTTATACGAGAGTAAGACATAACTCCCCTTAGATATAGATCCTGTCGAACTCTTATGGGGATGGTATGCCCTCACGCCTGTAAGTCCAAATAAATGTTGACTTTATGTGCACTTTTCTCTTTTCTTGTTACAACCTTGATGGTATATTGTCGAAAGACTCATAGAGTCGATTTAAAACTAACTACTCTTTGAAGGAAAAGATGAAAAAGTTTATCGGTGCCGTTTGTGTTACAGTCTTTTTGAGCGCTTCTGCCATGGCCCTTCCCTGTTACGACATGTGGATCGACTGCAAAGGCGGCGAAGGCCAGCCCAACACTGAGTTCTGCGAAGGTATGTGGCAGGGCTGCATGAAAGCGCTCTACGATTATGATGCCCAATAAACCGGCATCGACACACTTTTTACCAATATGTTCGAAGGGAAAGGCCGACCTTGGTCGGCCTTTCTCTCTACATGACATGAGGAAGGTAGCTCAATGAATAGATATCTTAAAGAGACCTCTTTTGCTTTGGTAATTCTGATTTCGGGCGTGACCGCGCTTTCAGCGGATTCGGCGTACAAAAAAGTTGGAACACTTGATATAAACACCAATAAAGCAAGTGATCTATGCGACATCGCCATAAGCCCGGAAGGTCATTTCTATGTCCTTGACCGAGGGAATAGCCAGATTCTCAAGTACGGGGAAGACGGTAACCTGATCAAAACGATCGGCAAATACGGCAAGGAAAACGGTTTCTTCAACGAACCCGGCGCTTTAGCGTTTGTGGGGAAGAAGTTGTGGGTAGCCGACACGAAAAACCAACGCATCCAAATCTACAGCAACGACACTTTCGAGCGCAGCATCGAGCCTGACATGCCCAAATACCCGGCTCAATTGGGGGTTGTCGGAAATCGGGTCTTCGTCACACAGGGCTCTATTCATCCCAGTCGTGGTGGTCTGGTCGTCTTCGACGATACGGGCCGCTTGCTCACCAGCCATGATGCCGCAAGCCATTTGTATAACGATCGATCCGACATTTTTTGGAACCTGGCCCAGTTGGTTCCCCTGGAAAGCGGCAACCTGTTTGTCGGCCTGTTATTTCACAATACTGTTTTCGTCATCGACGGCGACGGACAGGTGCAGATGCGCAAAGACATGAAAAAGCATTATGCCGGCTATCCGGAGGCCACTGACGACGGCCTGGTCATGCCCGGCGGTTATTGTGTCTCTGCCTTCGCTTCCGGTCCCAAAGATTCCATCTTTGCCTCGGTTTGCGATAACGAAAAGCGCAAGTGCGGTCAAGTCCATCACTTTTCCCCCGACCTGGAAACGGTGATCGGAAAGTTTGAGGTCGACTACTTCGTTGAAAAGATGGTATACATGGCGAGGAAGCATCGGTTAGCGGTTATCGATAAAAAACAGAGGGTTACATTCTATGAGATTCGATAGAAAAGGACTTGGCCTACTTTGTCTCTGCCTTTCTCACTTTTGTTTTTCGGCCACGGACCTCTACAAAATCGACCGGCAATCCTTTCTTGCTCTCAGCATGGGAGACGTTGCCCATGCCCGGCTCTACAGCATCACGGACAGCGGAAAACTGGTCAAAGGACAAGGTTTCGAAATACCGATTCAGGAAGACCTTTTCTACACAAAAGCCGATCCAACCGGTAAGGATTCTCTGATACAACGCTTCGAGCTCCTTGGAAAAGCAGGCGAACGAATCTTCATCAGCGATACCCGCAAATCGCGCGTTCTGGTTTTCGACATTCCAACCAAAAGCCTAACGGAAATGCCGGCCGGAACACCCAAATATCCCGAACGCGTCCATGCCCTGGCTGACAAACTTCTGTTCCTTGCCAAGGGCGTCCTCTACTCGCCTCGCCCCCGAGAATGCGGCAATGCTCATTTCACGATCCATACTCAGGACGGCAGCAGGGTGCGTTGCCTTGGCGACGGCAAGAACATCTACAAAGATTTTGACCTTCCCCGCACCTTCTATCATCCGGAGGAGAATTATGTCGGTATCTATTACCGTAAAATAGGAGATCTTCATCGCTATCCGCTTACGGGGGACACCCCCTCGGACGTTATCCAAACGGATCACACCGACTTGAAAGCGGTTGAAAAAGCCGCCCCGTTCGGCACGGTGTTTCCGCTTGGCAAAACCTTGTTCCATCTTTCCGTGGGGAAAACGCGCACGTATGTTTTCAGCTTGGAAGGGAATCGTTGGCAGTCCAGGCAGGAAATTGACGGCGCTTTCAAGAAGGGCTTGTTATTCCTCAACTATTTCGTGGGCGTAACGGAAGGAGGGGAGATTGAAATTCGGTCTGTGGATATTATTTAGCCTGCTTGCGATCGGCTCACCGAAGGTCATATTTGCCGATGATTTCCTGGGCCGGCCCGATTTTGTGTTGGGCCGGGAAGATGATGACGAAAACCAGATCTTTCATAAACTCGCCGATATTGCCCTGTCGCCCCAAGACCAGATCTACATTCTCGATAGCGGGAACGGCCGAATTCAGGTTTTCGATCTTCAAGGCCGATTCGTTCGAACGTTTGGTGCGGAAGGTCAAGGTCCTGGTGAATTCGACCAACCGGAGAGTATGGCCTTTTTCGGGAACCAGCTTTGGGTAGCTGATCGCAACAACGGCCGTATTCAAGTTTTCGAAAATGACAAGTTCCTGCACTCCCTGACCACGGATAAACCCGCGTCAATTGCCAACCTGGCCGTCATCGGCGACGAGATGTTTGCCAGCAACCGCTCGGTTTTCAGCGGCAGCGGCGGCATCGTGGCGCTCGATCGCGAAGGCGCCCCGCTACGCCACATCGATGCCCACAACGACGCCATTAAAGGACCGATGGCAAGCATGTGGAACACGGTGACGCTTGCTTCCCTGTCCGGCAGCCGCCTGCTGGTGGCTTACCGGTTCAACAATGTGATGCGTGTCTTTGACAAGCAAGGCAAACTCCTTGCCGAAAGGAACATGGAGCACTTTTACGACCGCTACGAGGCAAAAAGAGGACATACGATCATCCCGACCGGTTACGCGATAACCTCCGTCTGCGAAGGCCCCGCCGGAAATATCTATGTGGTGGCCTGCGATAATGAGAAACGGCAGTGCGGCAGGATTCTCATTCTCAATCCCGGGCTCACCGGGATCGTGGGAAAATCCATCCGGGATGAGCATATCTGGAAATTGAAGTTCTTCCCCAAAGTAGAACGATGGGTGGTCATGAAGAGCGCCGAACTTTCTTTCTTCCACGCCGGCAGTTAAGTTGCACCCGTACAACGCCCTGGGAACTTGAATTGGCAGGTGTTTTCCCAGCGCCGAAGGTGCTTAACACAATAGCCCCGGGCAACGCCCTGGGAACCCGGGCGGGTTGTTGCCAACCTCGACCCGGGCTCTTTTGTTGGAAAAGCGGGCGCTTATTCACAGAAGCATGCGGTTTCCGTGCATAAGGTCTGACCCCATTGGGTGTCTTCTTCGACCGAATCTACATTGCGGATACCTGCTTTCACGTGTTCCGCGGTAACGAAGCTTTTCACCTTGAGGTCTTCGAGCTTAACTTTCTTTGCCATCCATAACTCCTTAAGTCCAATCTTTCACCATTTTCCTGTAATTCCTTCACCCTGTCAACTCGGGATTGTCGGCACGGGAACCGAGCGCCGGGCCCCAAGGCCAATAAAGCAAGCGAATTCCCCATGAACGGCAGATCCGCCTGACCGTTGCGATCAGTGAATCCGACCGGCCAGAACCAGTGCCCGTTTCAGCCATTTCACGTTGTGGACGCGGTGAACCGCCGCGGCGGGAAACGGCAGGCGAGTGCTTGCAACCATGGTATAGGCGTCCAATTCCGGGTTGGCGTTGCGGGGGACATCCAGCAGGTGAGTCAGCCAGGACTTGCGGCTGATGCCGATCAAAAGGGGACGCTGCAACCGATCCATCAGGGCTTCCAAACCGTTGAGCAAGGCCAGATTGTGGGTCAGTGTTTTACCGAAGCCGATGCCCGGATCGAAAAGGATACGGTCCCCGGCGACACCGGCGGCGGCCAGGTGATCGGCCGCGGCATCCAGTGCGCCGGCAACCTCCGCCACCACGTCGGTGTATTCCGGGTTGACCTGCATGGTCCTGGGCCGGTTCTGCATGTGCATGGCCACGAACCCGACCCCGGTCTCGGCCAGGACGGGAGTAAACGCCTCGTAATCCAGGGAAGCCGAGACGCCGTTGACGATATCGGCGCCGGCTTCGATCGCCGCCCGCGCAACTTCCGGTTTCTGGGTATCCACGGACAACGGCAGGTCGTAGCGTTGCCGCAATGTCTCGATCAGGGGCGTCACGCGCTCCAACTCTTCGGCCGTGGAGACCGATTCGGACCCGGGCCGCGTGCTCTCGCCGCCCACATCCAGTATGTCGGCCCCGTCCAGCACAAGGCGTTGCGCATGAGCCAGGGCGCTGTCCAAAGTGTGATAACCGTCGGAAAAACTATCCGGCGTGGCGTTGAGAATACCCATGATCAACGGCCGTTCGGCCAAATTCAAACGATAGCGCCCGCAGTCCCAGAACATCTATCCCCTCCCCTGTTCAGATAAGGAGGTTCTAACATTAATTCAACCCAATTGACACCGCTAAAAATATTCAAAACCGGCACTCGTCCCGGCCCCTCAACTCACGTCGCGCCTTATTTTTTTATCGCCCGCGATTCTCGCCCGCGTTATAATTGCCCCACCTTTTACAGGTGTTTGATACGGATCTCATGCATCCATTGAATGCTAAAGCAAAGGAGCAAACACCATGACGTTCGACGTAGGCGCTCTGGTCAGTGTTCGCGGCCGGGAATGGGTGGTCCAACCGGAAAGCGAGGACGACCTGTTGTTACTGCGCCCCCTCGCCGGCGACGACGACCAGGTGACCGGCGTCTACCTCCCGCTGGAACCCGTCGCGCCCGCCGCCTTCCCGCCGCCCGATCCCCACGCCCAGCAGGGCAACCACCTCTCCTGCACGCTCCTGCGCGACGCCGTGCGCCTGGGTTTTCGCTCCGGCGCCGGTCCCTTTCGCGCCCTGGCCCGCGTTGCCGTGGAACCGCGACCCTACCAGTTGGCGCCTCTGCTCATGGCGCTGCGCCTGGACCCGGTCCGCCTGATGATTGCCGACGACGTGGGCGTGGGCAAAACCGTGGAGGCCTGCCTCATCGCCCGCGAAATGCTGGACCGCGCCGAGATCCGCCGCCTGGCCGTGCTGTGTCCGCCCCACCTGGCCGAACAATGGCAACGCGCCCTCCGCGACCAGTTCCACATCGACGCCGAACTGGTGCTGGCCGCGACCGCCTCCCGCCTGGAAACGGACGGCGTCAGCCTTTTCGAACGCCACCGCTTCACCGTGGTGAGCACCGACTACATTAAAAGCGATCGCCGCCGTCAGGAGTTCCTGCGCACCTGCCCCGAAATGGTGATTGTGGACGAGGCCCACACCTGCGCCGCCGCGACCCGCGCCTCCCAGCGCCGCCACCAACTGCTGCGCGACCTGACCGATCCCCAAACCGAACCGGGCCGCACGCGCCACCTGCTGCTGGTGACCGCCACGCCCCACAGCGGCAAGCACCACGCCTTCCGCTCCCTGCTGGGCCTGCTGAACCGCGACCTGGACCACCTGCCCGACGATATCTCCGGTCCGCACAATGTCAAACACCGCGACCGCCTGGCCCGTCACCTCATCCAGCGCCGCCGGGGCGATATCAAGGCCTACCTGGACACCCAAACCCCCTTCCCCACCAAGGAGCGCCAAACCGATACCTACAACCTTTCGCCCCAACTGAAAAGCTTCATGGCCGATATCCGCGCCTACTGCTCGGAGCAAATCCTGGACGGCGCCGGCGACAGCCGCCGGCGGCGCATTCGCTTCTGGTCGGCGCTTTCCCTGTTGCAGGCCGTCAGCTCCAGCCCCGCCGCTGCCGCCGCGACCCTGCGCAACCGCAGCGGCGTGGCCGACGAGGAAAACGAGGAGTTGATCGACGAGGTAGGCCGCCGCGTGGTTCTGGCCCCGGGCGATGTGCGCATGGACGGCAACGAGCACGCCCTGGGCGGTCAAACCGAGGACGACGACGCGCACAAAGCAGCCCTGGCCGCCTTCGCCGAACGCGCCGACAGCTTGCGCGGCGCCGCCGACAGCAAACTGAAAGGCCTGGTCAAACGCATTGACCAGCTTCTGGACGACGGCTACCAACCCATTGTCTTCTGCCGCTTCATTCCCACGGTGGACTACCTGGTCCGGACCATGCGGCAAAAATTCGCCGGGAAGGGGATCGACGTGGACGGCGTCACCGGCCAACTGCCGCCCGCCGAACGCGAGTACCGCATCGAGCAGTTGGGCCGCGCCGACAAGGCCGTCCTGATCTGCACCGACTGCCTCAGCGAGGGCATCAACCTGCAGCAGTATTTCAACGCGGTGGTGCACTACGACCTGGCCTGGAACCCCACCCGCCACGAACAACGGGAGGGCCGGGTAGACCGCTACGGCCAACCCTCGCCCACCGTGCGCGTGCTGACCTGGTACGGCAAGCACAATCCCGTCGACGAAACCGTCTGGCGCGTGCTGTTGACCAAACACAACGCCATCCAGTCCCAATTGGGCGTGCAGGTCATTCCCCCCGAAAATATCAGCGAGGAATTGATGAAGGGCATCTTCCAGCAGGAAGACGCCGCCTGGCAGCAAATGGCCCTGCCCGACATCCTCACCCCGGACACCATGTCCGACCTGGCCTGGGCCGGCGTGGAACTGGAAAAGCAAAGCCGCACCAAATACGCCCAACAGGCCATCCTGAAGGCCGTCAACGAAGAGCTGGGCAAGGAACTGGAAGAGGTGCAGAACAGCCAGGGCGATCACAACACCGTGCGCGGCTTCATCGACCGGGCCCTGCCCGCCCTGGGCGCAAGCGTGCAAAGCATACCGAGCGCCGACGACGCCCGCATCATCGACACGCGCGGCCTGCCCAAGCCCGTTATCGAAGCCGCCGGCTGCGAGGAGCGTTTCCGCGCCGCCTTCGAACCGGGCTTCCACCGCAACGCCCTGGTGCTCACCCGCACCCACGCCCTGGTGGACAACCTGGCCCGCTACCTCTTGGAAGACGCCCTGGATCCCCGGGGCAAGGGACCCGCCCGCCGCTGCGGCGTGGTGCGCACCGCGCATGTGGCCAAACGCACCACCCTGCTGTTGCTGCGCCTGCGCTTCCACATCCTCACCCAGGACCGCAAGGGCGTCAGCCGTCCCCTGCTGGCCGAGGAGATCATGACGGCGGCCTTCAGCGGCGCGCCGGCCAGGGCCGATTGGCTGACCCCGGAACAAACCCATGCGCTCTTCCGGGCCAAACCCGACGGCAACATCCCCCACGACCTGGCCCGCAACCACCTGCAAAAAATACTGGACCAATACGACAGCCTGCTGCCCCGCCTCCAGGAATTGGGCAGGGAACGCGGCAAGTCGCTGCTGGCCGCCCACACCCGCGTGCGTCGCGCCGCCAAAACCGGCGTCAAGAACCTGGACGTGCGCACCCACGCGCCTCCCGACGCCCTGGGCCTGTATGTCTTCCTGCCCTCCGGGGGCGCGCCATGAAACTGCTGACCCTGGAAGCCGTGACCTCCGAGGGCGGCCTGCTGCCCGTCGACCTGCTGGCCCGGGTTCAGGCCGGGGACGAATCCCTGCCCGCCCTGAGCCCCGCCGACTACTACCTGCAACGCCACGAACGCATCAACGAGGCCGCCGAACGCGCCTGGTCCCGCGCCACCGTGCTGTGGCGCGGCCTGCGCGAGGACCTGGACGCCCTTCCCCCCGGCAACCACGCCACCGACGCCACCCTCAACCGCTGGCTGCTGCCCCTCTTCGAAGAACTGGGCTACGGCCGCCTGGACAAGGCGCCCGCCGTTTTCGTCCAAGACCGCGCCCTGAAGGTGACCCACCTGCGCAAGGCCTCGCCCGTCCACCTGGTGGGCTGGAATGTGGACCTGGACCGCAAGTCTCCCGCGCCCGGCGCGCAAACCGCCCCGCCCCACGGCCTCTTGCAGGAACTGCTCAACCACCGCGACGACTATCTGTGGGGTTTCGTCTCCAACGGCCGCACCCTGCGCGTGCTGCGCGACCACCACAGCCTGACCCGCCAGGCCTACGTGGAATTCGACCTGCTCAAGATCATGGACGACGAACTGTTCAGCGAGTTCTACCTGATGTGGCTGGTCTGCCACCAGAGCCGCGTGGACGCGCCCAAACCCGAGGCCTGCCACCTGGAGACCTGGCTGAAAACGGCCCGCGAGCAGGGCATCAGCGCCCTGGGCAAACTGCGCGAGGGCGTCAAGGACGCCATCGAGATCCTGGGCGCGGGATTCCTGGCCCATGCCCCCAACCGGCAACTGCGCGACGACCTGAGCAGCGGCAAGCTGGACAAGCAGGACTACTACCGCGCCCTGCTGCGCCTGGTCTACCGCCTCATCTTCATGTTCACCGCCGAGGAACGCGGCCTGCTGCTGGACCCGCGCGCGCCGCTGGAAGCCAGGGACCGTTATCACCAACACTATGCCCTGCGCCGCCTGCGCCTGCAAGCCCGTATGCGCAAGGGCAGCGCCCATATCGACCTGTGGCGCGGCCTGCGCCTGGTCATGTCCTGCATGGCGGAGGGACAACCCGCCCTGGCCTTGCCCGCCCTGGGTTCCCGTCTGTGGCAAAGCGATTTCGTGCACCCCCTCAACGATTACGACTGCCCCAACGACCACCTGTTGCGGGCCGTTCGCGCCCTGGCTTTTACCACCGAGGGCAAGCAGACCTATCCCGTCAACTGGCGCAACGTGGGCGCCGACGAACTGGGCGGCGTCTACGAGGCCCTGTTGGAACTGCATCCCGTTATCGATAAAAACGCCGCCCTGTTCCACCTGCGCAGCGCCGCCGGCAACGACCGCAAGACCAGCGGCAGCTACTACACCCCGCCCGAACTGGTGGACCAACTGCTGTCCACCGCCCTGGACCCCGTCTTGGACGAGGCCGTCACCCAAGCCGACCCGGAAGCGGCCGTCCTGGCTTTGACCATTTGCGACCCCAGTTGCGGCAGCGGGCACTTCCTGGTTGCCGCCGCCCACCGCGCCGCCAAACGCCTGGCCGCCGTGCGCACCGGCGACGCCGAACCCGCCCCCAAGGACACCCGCGAGGCCCTGCGCGACGTGATCGGCCACTGCATCTACGGCGTCGACCTGAACCCCATGACCGTGGAGCTGTGCAAGCTGAGCCTGTGGCTGGAAGCCCTGGTGCCCGGCAAGCCGCTCAGCTTCCTGGACCACCACATCATGGTGGGCAACAGCCTGCTGGGCGCCACGCCCGCGCTGATGGGGCGCGGCGTGCCCGACGACGCCTTCAAACCCATCACCGGCGACCACAAGAAAACCGCCGCCGCCTTTGCCAAACGCCACCGGCAGGAACGCTCCGGCCAAAGCAGCCTGTTCGCCCACTTCGGCGGCGCGACCGCCGTGGAACTGCCGCGCATCGTGGAGAAGGCGCGCCGCATCGAGGCCATCGGCGACGACGACCTGGCCGGCGTGCGCCAAAAGGAACGGGAATACCGCGCCCTGGTGGAAACCCGGGCCTACCGCGACGACCTGTTCAAGGCCGACCTGTGGTGCGCCGCCATGGTCTGGCCCAAACCCGCCGATCCCGACGAGGATTTCGTCTATGCCGTGCCCACCCAGGACACCTGGCAACGCGTCAACGACAACCCCGCCGACGCCCCGCCCCTCACCCGCCGCCTCACCGGGGAGATTGCCGGGCAGTACCGTTTCTTTCACTGGTTCCTGGCTTTTCCCCAGATCTTCGGCAGGGAGAAGCGCGACATCGAAGCGGAAGACACCACCGGCTGGACCGGCGGTTTCGACGTCATCGTGGGCAATCCGCCCTGGGAACGCATCAAGCTCCAGGAAAAGGAATGGTTCGCCGAGCGTAACCCGGCCATTGCCGAGGCAAAGAACGCCGCCGCCCGCAAGAAAGCGATTGCGGCCCTACCCGAAACGGAAGACGGTGCCGAACTCTTCAAACAATGGCTGGAAGCCCTGCGGCAATCGGAGGGACAATCCTTCATCCTGCGCACCAGCGGCCGCTATCCCTTCTGCGCACGCGGCGATATCAACACCTACACCATCTTCACCGAGTTGGACCGCACCTGCCTGGCTCCCAGGGGCCGCATGGGCGTGGTGGTGCCGGGCGGCATCGCCATGGACGCCACTACTCAGTTCTTTTTCCAAGATCTTGTGGAAAAGGGCTCGCTCCACAGTCTCTTCCACTTCGAGAATGAAGAATTCATTTTTCCAGGCGTTCACCACGCAGTACGTTTCTGCTTGCTGACATTATCCGGGCTTGAAATCAATCACCTTGAGTCCCAATTTGTGAGCTACGCCAGACAGGTCGGGCAGATCAAGGACAAACAACGTACCTACTCTCTTTCCAAAGACGACTTCATGCGGATGAACCCCAACACCCGCACCTTGCCCGCCTTCCGTTACAGCCGCGATGCGGAAATCAATCGAAGGATCTACGCACGCGTCCCCGTCTTGATGAATGAGTCACCGGGTGAAGAGAGCAACCCCTGGGGCGTTTCCTTTATGAGAATGCTGGATATGGCCAATGACTCCGACCTGTTCTACGACGAGGAAAGCCTGGTCAAAGAAGGCTGGGCGTCCAAGGGCAACCGCTTCATCCGTGGTGATGAAGTCATGCTGCCGCTGTACGAGGCCAAGATGATCCACCATTTCAACCATCGCTTCGGCACCTATGAAGGACAGACGGAAGCCCAAGCACGTCAGGGCAAATTGCCCGAGTGTACGCCGGAGATGCTGGATGATCCGGATTTTGAAGTGAAACCGCGATATTGGGTGGCAAAAACCGAGGTGGACGGCCGGTTGCAGGATCGTTGGGAGAAAAGATGGCTTCTCGGCTGGCGGGATATTTGCCGTAGCTCTGACTTTCGTACTGTTATTGCCAGTATTCTCCCTCTAGGGGCAACGGGAAACACAATGCCGATGGCCTTTTTTCCTGAGTCCAATATAAATTACGTTTGCCTCTTTGCTGCAAACTTGGTTTCGATGATACTCGATTACTCGGCTAGACAAAAAATCGGCGGCACACATTTGACATATAACTACATGAAACAATTGCCAACTATAGACCCTGAAAGGTATAAGAAAACCTGCTCCTGGGATAAAAACCAAACACTTCATGGGTGGTTAGCTCCTCGCTCCTTGGAGATGACTTATACCTCATTCGGCCTTGAAGGGTTTGGTCGAGACAGCGGCTATGACTGCCTGCCTTTTCGTTTCGATGAATCCCGCCGCCATCTACTCCGAGCCGAACTGGACGCGGCCTACTTCCATCTCTACGGCATATCGCGAGACGACGTGGACTACATCATGGAATCTTTCTGGGTCGTACGCCAAAGAGACGAAAGGCAATTCGGCGACTACCGCACCAAGCTGCTGATCCTGCGCTGCTACGACCGCATGCAAGGAGCCATGGACACGGGCAAGCCCTATCAAACGCTACTGGACCCACCGCCGGGCGATCCCTCGCAAACCCATCCCGCCAAGGAGCGTTAACCCATGACCGCGCTGCACATTCCAGACCGCAAATGCAACCACATCACGCTGATCGACGCCGTCCACGAGGCGGGCCTCGCCGAGGCGAAGGATACCGAGATCAAGCTGGTCTTCAAACCCGGCGTCTTCTACCCGCTTTCGTTCCTGTCGCTGCTCTGCGCCTGGGGCCTGCTGCGGCGTCAGGCGGGTTGCACGTTTGCGGTCAGCGCGTCGGCCCGCTCGGCCGATGTGGGTTATCCGTCGCGCATGGACCTGTTCCGTCACCTGGGCGTGGACTATCGGGAAGCCTTTACCCGGCATGACCCCGGGGAGCGCTTCCAGCCCCTGCTGTTGGTGGGGCCGGACGGCGTGGGCACCGGCGAGGCGGTCACCACCTTGCTGAACATCCTGCACAACAGTTTCGCGGGTTCCGAGCGCTTTCAAAACGGCTTGAGCTGGATCATCCAGGAGTTGGTTGACAACATCGCCAACCACGCCCAAAGCCCGGTATCCGGGTTGGTCAGCGCGCAGTTCTACCCCAACCAGAAACGGCTGGACATCGCCGTGTGGGACGCGGGCGTGGGTTTGCAACGCACGTTGGAGGGCCGCTACCCCGTCATCTTCAGCGCGGGCGACGCCGTCACCAAGGCGCTGGAGCGGGGCGCCACCCGCGACCCGGAAATTGGCCAGGGCAATGGATTGGCGGGTTCCATGGAACTGGTGCAAAGCAACGGGGGCGAGCTGCATGTGTGGAGCGGCAACGCCACCCGGCACATCGTGCCGGACAAGGACCCTTACTTCGAACTGACGAAGAGCCGGCGCGCCCTGCCGGGCACGGGACTCCTGATCAGACTGCGCACGGACCGCCCGCTGGACATCGGCAGCCTCAGCCTGACCAGCGGCAAGCGCCATATCGATGCCGCGAAGACGGAAACACCGCCGGAGAAACCCGAGGCCGGGGAGATCCGGGTCATGCTGGCGCAGGAAGACTACCTGTCGGGCCGGGCGGCGGCCCGGGTTTTGCGGGAGAAACTGCTGACCCGATTACAGACGCCGGAGACCACCTTATTTGTAGACTTCCAGGGTATCGGCGTCCCGGCGCACAGCTACCTGGACGAACTCTTCGGACGTTTGCTGGGCGCGCTGGGGGGTTATGAAGCCTTTGATGACAGGGTGGAGCTGTTGAATTGCCCGGACTGGGTGCTGGACAGCCTGAACTACGTTTTGGAATTGCGTCACGGCGAACGCGGGGCCGAATCGTCTTCCGGTAAAGGGAAATCCAATGCGGTTCCTCCCTTGCTCGTGAAGAACATGCCCTTGATTTGTAACCCGGCAACCATCGTTGTCACCGTGGACCCCGGTACCGGCTCCACGATCGTCAGCCGGGAAAGACTGAAGGCCGTCTGGCCCGAGGCGCATATTGAAGAAGTGACGACCGCCCAAGCGGGTTTTCAGGCGCTCGCGAAAGCTCAGCGCCCTGTTCTGGTGATTCCTTTCATTCAAAGCTTCCACAACGACCAGAGGAAAACCCTGCACACGGGGGCAACCACCATGCCGGGCTGGTTCATCGAACGCATTGCCAAGGAATCGGCCGACGAAGACGGCATCTTTTTGTTGACCGTCCCGTCCGCATGGTCCGGCGGCGACGCGGAGTTCAAGGACCGTTTGTTCCAGGCGGACAAGTTGCGCCTGGTCATGGACATGTCGCCGGAAATCTGGGGCCGGGAAATGGGCGTGACCCTCCGTCTTTTCGGATTCGGCCCGCTACGCGAGCGCGAGGCGCCCCACCAGGTCGGCGTGATCAACGGCGAGCGCATATTCGGCAAGCCGTTGAAGACCAAGGAGAGCAAGCAACTGATGTCCCTGACCGGGCCGTTTCCCTATGCGAATGAATTCGGTTATCATTTTTGCATTCCGGGTCCTGATCACGATCTCGATTTCGAAAGAGACCATCCGGCTCGCAAAAAGATGACGGAAGAGGTTGAAGATAAAATCGGCCTGGTCACCTTGGAAGCATTATTGGCCTTCGCCGGACCCGGAATCAGGTTGACGGACCAGGCCGAGGGACCGCCCGTGCGCGTGATCCGCTCAAAGGACCTGGGTGCGCTTGGCAAGATGAACCCCGGGGAGTTTCAAAAAATCCGCACGAAGGAAGCAATCGATGAGTCGCTGCGCGTGAAACCCGGCGACCTGTTGCTGAGCGCCACGGCTTTTTCGGGAGAGCGTTCGGTCTCCGCGATCATTGCACCGGAAAAGACGGCGGATATGGTTCCCAATCAGCACGTATTTCTACTGCGCTTGAAAGATCCGGCGCTGGGGCCGGCCCTCGTGGAAATCCTGGGCGCGGATTGGGTCACCCGACAGCTTACCCCGGGATTACACGGCCGCATCGAGTTGAAGGAACTGATTGCCTGTAACATCCCCAAACCCGACAGCAGCGTGGTTCAAGCCATGATGAAACTGGCGGAGACATCGACCTCCCTGTCCCGGCTGGTGGAACGGTTCACCAAGGTGCGCCGCACCCTTTTGAGCAAGGGTAACCTGACGGACCAGTTGAAGCTTTTGGGTGAACTGGAACTGCAGGCGGAGGTCTTCGCGGATACGGCGCGCAGCTTCGATGACTTCGGCAGGCAGGTAGAGCAACACTACCCGCTTCCGCTGGCCACGGCCTGGCGCAAGATGCGCATCACGGAGACCCCGGAAAAGCAGTGGGCGGCCATCTTCCACGCCCAGGAAACGGCGGTGCAGTTCACGGCCTGTTATTTATGCGCGGACCTGCGCGGCAAGGGCGGAAAGTTGGGCGCCCTGACGCAAATCTTCAACAAGCTGGAGAGACACGGCGCCACCCTGGGCGAGTGGACGCAACTCATGCAACAAGCCGGAACGGTATCGAAAGACGCCAGGGGCGGCATCTTCCCGGAACTGACCCGGTTGTTGGCGCCCACGGAGGACTCGGAATGGTGGCTCGCGTTGAGCAAGATCCGCGACCTGCGCAACAAGAACGCGCACCACAAGGGCCCGCGCACGGGCCTGGACTACGCGGAAGGCTGCCGCCTGGCCCTGAAACACCTGGAGACCATCTACAAAAGCCTCAGCTTCATGAGCCGCTACCGCCTGGTGGAGGTGGTCGCCTGTCACCTGGACCCGTTGGACGGCACCCGCACGGCGCGGCTGCGCGAGTTGGCGGGCGATCACCCGGACATCCCCATCACCACGCGATCGGTCAAGACGGAACTGGGCCCGGGCCTGTACATCGAGGACGGCGCCAAAAACCTGCACCTGGTCTCGCCGTGGCTCATCTACGCGGAATGCGAGAAATGCAGGGTGCCGAGAGTCTTCAACCCGGAAAACGTGGAGGGCGACAAGCTGAATTACAAGGGCCTCTACTGCGGCAATTTATTACCGCGACCAAAAAGCGACCTGATCCGGCTGAAGAAGTTCATGGGCCTTTCGGAGTAACGGCCCATGCAAGCCGACCGCGATCGGACAAGAGATTAGCCCGAAGTCCATGCAGTGTATCAAAACACGTCGAAAGCCATGATAAACCAAACTATGGGGTATTCCCGGGCGCGCCGGCGTCCCGCCGGCTGCAAGCCGTTCATTTCGCCATGGCGAAATTAGGCGGTTCGTTCTTCCGTGTCCAGTTAAGCATTTCGAGAAGTCATTGCAATTCGCGCTCGTTCCTTCGTCACATCGCTTGCAGCCGGCGGGACGCCGGCGCGCCCGGGAATACCCCATAGTTTGGTTTATCATGGTTTTCGGCTTGTCTTGATACACTCCGAAGACTCCGGTTTTCAAACCGCCATGTCCGCTGGTGACCAATGTACGGCCAGTCACGGCCAAAGTGGCTTGTTTTCTAGTGTTTATCGTAAACACGCAAATAGTGGGTTCGGACGCTACGTCCAGGTTGACCGAACCAACACCAACTCCGCGTCGCGCATAAGTCGCGCACGTTTAAGGAGCGTGAACGATGAAAAACACCAGAGAGAAAGCCAAATTGACCCAGAGAAAGTTGGATTCCCAAACCGGTAAGAAAGGACAGCGCCATATCATCAGCGATACCGACATCGCCGGCTTCCGTGCCGTCATCGGCGAGAACACCAAAACCTTCATCTTGGAAAGGAGAATCACCGGCGTCACCACGGCACCGCAGAAATTCACTATCGGCCAATACCCCGCCATGCATGTGGAGATAGCCCGAGACATTGCTAGACGTTGGACGCAGCTATGCCGCGACGGCCAGGACCCAACCAGAGTCATCATGGAGCGGAACCAGAAAGACGGCGTGATCTACTCCCTCAAGCAGAAGACCATCAAGCGCATCACCGTCAGGCGTGCCCTGGAACTCCATATCGAGTATAAGAACCCAGCCAGGGGCAGCGTTATGTTCTACACCAACACACTGGAAACCCAGGTTGCCGACTGGCTGGACCGTCCGCTTGACGACATCAAAATGGAAGACATCATCAAACGCGCTCAAAAGGTCGCCGGCGCTGTTTCCAACTCCAGAGCGGTGAAAGTACTCAAGACCATTCGCGCCATCTGGAACACGGCCAAGGACTACGCCGACAGCCAAGGCATCCCATGCCCCGGAAACCCGCTCAAACTGATGCGGGTGCACAAGATGTTCACGGTTGATCCCAAAAAAGTGGTGATCCCGTTTTCCCTGCTTGGCCGTTTCATCGTCCACGCGGAACAAGTAAGAAACGACCCCACCCGAAGTCCAGGTATCCGCATGGCGATGCGGCTCTATCTGGTCAGCTTGTTCCTGGGCATGCGCAGCGGCGAGGCAAGACGCCTCAAATGGGATTACATCGACCTGGAGAACGGCTATTTCAAACTGCCCGGCCAGATTGTGAAAAACAAGAAAACCCACATCAAGCCCATCGGCCCTTACGCCCTGTCCATCTTCAAAGAACTCTACCAAAGAAGGCTACCAGGCAATCTCTACGTCTTCCCCTCGCCCTCACGGGAAAAGAAGCACAGAGGCAAACACATCAGCACCAACCGAGCCGGCGAAGCGGTCATCCTGGAAGGCATGCCGGACCATTGTAAATTCAACCCCCACGCTCTGAGGCGAACTTTCATTTCCCTAGCCGATGAAATCAACACGCCCAGGAAGGTCTTGAAAAATCTGGTGAACCACATCAGCGGCGACGTAACGGACGGCTACTGCGTCAAAGAATTCAACCCACAAAAGGAAGGCCCGTATCTAAACCGGATCGAACAAGCCATGCTCATATGCAGAGACAAACACAAAAACAATGAGCCATTGCCAACCCTGGCGATTGACCTTTTCCCCAAAGAAAACGACGCCGAGTTTGAAAAGTTGAAAACCGAACGCGACGAACTAGCCCAGGAACAAAACCGCGTGGCGGCATTGACAAAGCAACTCGCGGAGAAGGACGAGCAATTAAGGCAAGCTAAACTTGAAATCCAACGCTTGAAACGAGCACTTGAAGACAAAGCCGCATGAGCACAAGGAGCACCGGTTAATCCGACGCTTTTTCTTTGACGCCATCGGGTTCAAGGAAACGAATTTTCAAGCGACCGTTTTGGAATCGCCAATGAATATGAAGGCCCAACCGTTGATTAGCCGAGTCAACATTTTGGAGGGTTGCAACCTCTCGACAATTCCATTTTGGTGACCCTCCTGTTTTGCCAGCGACGAAAACGAAAGGAACCACCCAGGAACCGCGACCGACTCACGCCCGGAAGCCACCAACGATTTTAATGAACCCAAGACCACATCGACAGGTTCCCTCCGGCACCCTGACGGCGGTTTATATGACGTTTGCACGTCAAATAAACCCGCCTATGAGGGCGCATACTAACGCCATGGATGCAAAATTTACATGGTTCCACTCTTTCCGGGGTGAAGTCCTACCTGAAATCTCCCGTTCAAAGAACGCAAGCCGTTGATTCTTAGCCAAAAGGGTGGCAACATCTACCAAAAATATGGGCGCGGTGGTTGGCGGCACAGCATGGCACGGACGCCCAGGTTTGGAACGGTGAAAAGCAAGCGACTGCGTCGCTTGCCTACCCCCTAAAATCTGGGCGTCCGTGCCGGAGGCTAAGTTGAGGGCAAGCCGCCGGAGAAGCTGCAACCGGCCTTGACCCTTCACTTCGTTTGGGTCTGCGACCGCAACGGAGCCGCGCGAAGCGCGGCAACGGGGAACGGTTCCGCTCCGCGTCGAACCCAGCGGTTCCACTCCGCGTCGAACCCAGCGGTTCCGCGCCGCGTCGAACCCAGCGGTTCCGCGCCGCGTCGAACCCAGCGGTTCCGCGCCGCGTCGAACCCAGCGGTTCCGCGCCGCGTCGAACCCAGCGGTTCCGCTCCGCGTCGAACCCAGCGGTTCCGCGCCGCGTCGAACCCGGCTTTATGAATCATTCCAGCGGCCCACCAACTCGTTACATTGCTCACAAACGAAGATACGACGGCGGCTTTGTTTTTCATGGGAAGGCCAGAAGGCACCCAGTTGGCCACACAGATCGCAAGGGTATCGGTACCGTCTATCGATCGCCCGAAACATGTCCTGGTATTCGGTATGTGGTGCGACATGCTCCAGTTCTCGGGTGTTCCCCCTGCGATATTCATCGAGCGGGGAGGCAAACCAGTAAGGGCCGATTTTAGCCGGAACGACGATCCAGCGTCGATAGAGGTAACCGTCCTCGTATGAAACCGCCGTTTCGATCGGTTCCTTCCGGTAATAATCGTCTCTTTGCGCCATCAATCCTTTCAACGTAGCGGAGGAACCGAAGTAATGATCCTTGTCTCCATGGCTCATAAAACAACCGGCGGCGTATCGATCCTCGATGCCATGCCATGTACCTTCCCGCCTCATGCATTCCAAGCCGCGGTAGATGACATGGTCCGGCATCACGTAGTTCGTTCGATATTGGATGTGGCGATCTTGAGCCAGGTATTGGTCGTGACACTCAGCTACAGCCTGATGAAGCTCAGGCAATAGACCTTCTAAATCAGGAAGTGAGACCTCAGGGGTAAATAAGCCGGTATCGATCCCCT
>JASJCB010000334.1 GCA_030066195.1 Acidobacteriota bacterium | reverse complement strand
TGGAAATGCCCAGGTGTTGCGCGGTCAATTCCCAGCCGCCGCAGACCGACATGCCGTGGTGTCGTAGGGTTGTGGCTTCGACGAACCCGTGGACGGCGAGTTTCTCCCTTTTTATCTTTGTCAGCCTTTCAACATCTTTGTTGATCAAATACAGCTTATGCGGTTTCTTTTTGCTTGGAAAGCCGCGCGTCTTCTTCGATTTCTTTTTTCCCACATCTGTAAATCAGCCCCGAACGCCTCGTTTCCTCTTTCGGATAACCCTAATCCAAGCCGTGTTTTCCAAGCCTTGAAATGGTGAGGCGAAGAATATTCCTCGATTCCTCGACACCTGAAATCGAGACATAAGGAATCGGTCAGGATTTCTCCATTCGCAACGTCGAGACACAAGGATTACGGCAGAAATCCTCGATCCGCAAAGTCGGGGCGCAAAGAATCCGCCGGGATTCCTCGATCCCCAAAATAAGGAACCCGGGTCCCACAACTGATTCCTTTCACATTTTTTTCGGGGCGCTAAGAATCAGGACTGATTTTTAGCGCCCCAGCTTTTGGAATGTAAAAATCAGGACTGATTCTTAGGATTCCGACTTTTGGAATCGAGAAATCCGGCGTCATTTCAAGGTCCCCGACCTCTCATAACAACCAATAACAACCGGTTTTCAGCATCTCGTCGAACGTATCGACAACCAAAACCTCCCGGAAGAGGAGCCGATTGCGCGGGGGTTTCTATCGCTCGACAGTCGGAGAGGCATCCCAAAGTAAGACTTTGTAAGAGTCCTACCCTTACGCTCCGGTTCCACTTAACTTGGAGATGTGAGCGCCGCGCCGATGCGGTCTGACCCTCGATACTGAAGGAGATGGTTATGGACATGCGACCGAATTTGACTTACCGACTCTTTGGTCGGCTGACGGCTCTTTCCCTGTTTATGTGGCTCTTCGGTCCGGCCGTCGGCGGCGACCCGGATACCACGCGGACCGAGGGGAGCGGGAGAAGCGTGGTTGTGGTGGGGGCCGGGATGTCCGGCCTGGCCGCCGCGCGTTCGCTGCACGACCGGGGTTTTAACGTTACCGTGCTGGAAGCTTCCGATCGCATCGGCGGTCGCATTCATACCAATCGGGAACTGGGCTTTGCCGTCGATCTGGGCGCTTCCTGGATCCATGGTCCGAAGCGCAACCCGATTTCCAAACTGGCGGATGCCGCCGGCGCCGAACGTTTTTCCACCGATTGGGATGATCTTGCGGTGTTCGATCACGACGGTCGGGCATTGAGTCTTTGGACCATAGCCTCGATGAGCATTCGATTCGAACGCATCATGAAGAGGGCCGCTGCCCTGGCCGCCAACCTGGACGAGGATATTTCTTTGCAAGCGGCCCTGGACAAGCTGCTGCAAGGTCAGGAGCTCACCGAGAGAGAGGCCCGGCTTTTGGATTTCATGGTCTCGATGCAAATCAATGTGGAGACGGCGGCCGAGCCCAAAAACCTGGGCATCACGGGAGAATATGCCGCCGATGAATTCCGCGGCGGCGACCAGTTGTTTCCGGGCGGCTACGATCAACTGATCGTGCACCTGAGCCGGGGGTTGGACATCCGTACGGGCCATAAGGTGACCTCGGTGGATTACAGCGGGCGAGATGTGGTGGTGGCCACGGACCGGGGGAGCTTTCGGGCCGATTACGCCCTGGTTACGGTTTCCGTCGGCGTGTTGAAAGCGGGTTATATCGGTTTCACGCCGGAGCTGCCGGCCGAAAAGCGGGCGAGCATCCAACGCATCCATATGGGCCTGCTCAACAAGATCGTCCTGGATTTCGAGCCGAGCGGGCCGTGGGCGCCCAAGAACGAAATCCTGGGGCTGATCTCCTCGCTGAAGTGCGAGCACTTGTATGCCGTCAACATGTTTCCCGCTACCGGAACCCGCACCCTGATCGTCTTCGCCGGGGCCGATTTTGCCCGAAGCCTGGAAAACGAAAGCGATGCGGCGTTGATCGAGCGGGTCATGAGCGCCTTGCGTGAGGCTTACGGCGTGGATTTCCCCGAACCTCGCGGTCACCTGATCACCCGCTGGCACAACAACAGCCTGACGCACGGTTCCTACAGTTACCTGCCGCCGGGCAGTACCAGCGCCGATCGCAACAGACTGGCCGCCCCGGTTGCCGATAAGGTCTTCTTCGCGGGCGAGGCGACCCACGCCAAATATCCGGCCACGGTTCACGGCGCCTACCTGTCGGGAATTCGCGAGGCCGATCGCATCGCTGACCTGGTATTGGAGCCGGCCAAACGGGCCTCCGGTAAGGTAGAATGATGACAACATCGACATAAAGGAGAGCCGGTTGTCGCGCCTTGTCCTGGTAGAAGACGATGAACGCATGGGCGTCTTGCTGAGCCGCTTTCTGGAGGGGAACGGCCACACGGTTCACTGGGAGAAAGACGGGCCCTCGGGTCTGGAGGGCATCTTGCGGCACACGCCGGACCTGGTGATTCTGGACCTGATGTTGCCGGGCATCGACGGCCTGGAAGTCTGCCGTCGGGTGCGTCCCTCCTACACGGGTCCCATCCTCATGCTTACGGCCTGCGACGATGACATCAGCGAGGTCAGCGCGCTTGACCTGGGCATCGACGACTACCTCACCAAGCCCTTTCGGGCGCGCATTCTGGCGGCGCGCATCCGCGCCCTCTTGCGTCGCGGCGGATCTGCTCCAGTTTCAGGCGCCGACACCGAAACACCGCAAGACCTGACCGTCGGTAATTTGAAACTGGCAATCGGCACGCGTGAAGCCTTCCTGGCCGGGATAGACCTGCAACTCACCGAATCCGAGTTCGAACTGTTGTGGTTGTTGGCGCGCAAGGCAGGCGCCGTAGTCTCGCGGGATGCAATCTACGCCGAACTGAAGGGCAGTGACTACCAGGGCTTCGATCGCGCGATCGATATGCGTATCTCCATGTTGCGCAAAAAGTTGAATGACTCCAAACCGCCGTACCGATGTATCAAAACCGTGCGCGGCAAGGGTTATCTGTTGAAGTTGGATTGATATGGGTTCGCTGTTCCTTCGCATCTTCGTCGTCATTGTGCTCACCATTATGCTGAGTTGGTGGCTGGTGGATCGACTGACCGAGGGCGAACAGGTTCGGGTTATGACGGCGCGCCACCGGCTGATGGCTGAAACGAAGCTCCAAACCCTGGAGCAACAACTGGCGATCCCCGATTTGAACCTACGAAGAAAGGCGCTGGAAGCCGCGAGCGAGCCCCTGCTCTATATCTTCCGCCTGGAGCGCCTTGACGATCAGGAGTTGAGCCGGGAAGAGTACCGTCGAATAGGCGCGGGTGAAATGGTGATTCAGGTCCATGTGGGCGATTGGGAATCGGCCGTAACCGTCTATCACCCGGATCTCGACCCGAATCACGTGGTGATCCTGGACTACCTTCCGACCAGGGAGGAATCCGCCTATTACATGATCGTAGAAATTTGCCTGTACATCGGTCTGGCCCTGGTCATCTTCTTCCTGGTCGCTCCGATCGTTCGCCGTTTGCGCGGGCTTGCCGCGACCGCCCGGAAATTCGGCGAAGGCGACCTGGCCGCGCGTCTTCCTCCCGGCGGGCCCAAGGCGATCGCCGATCTGGGGCATGCTTTCAATCTGATGGCCGAGCAACTGAACAAGGCCCGGATTCGCCATGAAATCATGACCCATGCCCTTTCCCACGAGGTGCGCACACCGCTTGCCCGCCTTCGCCTGTCTCTGGACATGGCCGAGGAGATGGACCTGCCCGAACAGGTAAGCGCGTTCGTCGGGGACATGCAGCGCGACGTGGACGATTTGGAAAATCTCTCGGACGAAATGCTCGGTTGGGCCAAATTGTCTTTCTCCCGCGAGTCACTGCCCATGGAGTCGATCGACCTGGTCGCAATTGCCGAAGAGGTCGCGGACACCCTGGGCGACGTCTGTCCGCATATTCCCATCGAGATCCATGTCGAGGGCGAACGACAATGCAGCGGCAACGCCCCGCTGTTGGTGCGAGCCCTGGGGAACCTGGTGCGCAATGCCCAAAAGTACGGCGCCGAAAATATCGAAATCCATACCCGGGTTCAAGCCGGTGAATGCTGCCTGATAGTGGATGATGACGGGCCCGGCATCCCGCCGGAGGAAAGGGAACGCGTTTTGTATCCCTTCGCGGGTCTTGATAAAAGCCGCAAGAGCGCGGGCGAGGGTTTTGGACTGGGAATGGCCATCGTACAACAAATCGTCAAATCTCACGGCGGCGAGGTAAGCGTGGAGGAGAGTCCCAAGGGTGGAGCCCGGGTGCGTATAACCTGGCCGGAGACGGGTCCTCGACCGGGTGCTCCGAAGTCAAGCCTCCAAGACTGAACTCCGCTGGTTGCGGGCGATTCTTGGAAACAGCTTGGGTTTCGGGTTAGAATGAATGCGTCTTCATTAATTCGGGAGTGTGCCCATGAACGAACCGCCGATCCAAGAGGAAGTTCTGGAAGCCGAGGACGGGCATCGCGTCACCATGTCCATCTACGGCGATGCGACCGACGGCCCCGTGTTTTTTCATTCATGCGCCATGGGCGTGCGTGCGAAGTTGTACCATGCTGTCGGTCGTGAAGCGGCGCGCCGCGGGTTGATCTTTGCCACGGCCGATCCCAGGGGGCACGGCAGTAGTTCCCAAAAAGCCTCGCGCAATTGCAACTTCGGCTATGTGGACATGCTGGCCGATATCCACGCCGCCGTGACAGCCCTCGGGCGTCGTTTTCCCAATCGGCCGATCTACCTGGCCGGGCACAGCCTGGGCGGTCAGTTGAGCTGTTTGTACGCTTCCTCCCACGGCGATCGGGTGGCCGGGGTGGTTCTGGTAGCCGCCTGTTCCGTTTATTGGCGCTGTTACTGGGGCGGTCTTGCCCTGAGAAGTTTTTTGACCGTGATGGACCCCATTCTTCTGGTCTGGGGTTATTTTCCCGGTCAAAGCCTGGGGTTTGCCCACCAGGAGGCCAGAGGCGTCATGCGCGACTGGGCGTATCAGAGTCGAACCGGGAAATATCGCCTGGCCGGCAGCTCTAACGATTATGAACGGCTTCTGAATCAGATGCAGCTTCCTTTGATGGTGCTGAATGTGAAGGGTGATTTCTTTGCGCCGCCCGCCGCCGTGAACCATCTGTGCGCCAAGATGGGCAAGGCGCAAATTACCCGCGAGACATTACAGGTTTCAGGCGAGAGTGACGGTAGGAGCGTTCATTTCTCCTGGGCAAAGCAACCCGGGCCGGTCGTCGATAAACTGATCGGCTGGCTGCAAGAACAACCGTCAGCGGCTTCGGTATGATGCGTCGTCTTCTGTTTTGGGGCCTGTTTCCCTTCGTTCTTCCCCAGGCGCTTTATGTCAGGAAAACCGCGCCCAGATTTGCGGGCGCCGGCGGGCTGGATCGAGGCTCCGTGGGTACTGGTGAAGTGCGCAACCTGGCGGCGATCGGCGATTCCATTATCGCGGGGGTCGGGGCCTCTGATTTTTCCCGTGCGTTGGTGGGTCGAACCGCGCAGCACCTGGCTTCCTTACTGGGTTGTCGCATCGACTGGCAGGCAATCGGTCGCATCGGTGCGGTTTCCAGGGATGTGCGGTTGGACCTGATGTCGCAACTACCGGATAAGGAACTTCACTATATCCTTGTTTCCGTGGGTGTCAACGACGTCACCTCGCTTACAAGATCCGCCCTCTGGCGACGAAACCTGGCCGATTTGTTGAACGCCCTACGCGAGCGGTCTCCAGGAGCCGTCATCGCCTTGACCGGGCTTCCGCCGCTGTGGGGATTCCCGCTGCTGCCGCGACCCTTGCGCGATCTGCTTGGAATGCGGGCGAAACAGTTCGACGAGATCGCGATCGAGGTGGTCGGGGAGATAGCCGGGGCGGTTCATGTCCCGCTCGATTTCGAGCCGACGCCGGATAAGTTTGCGGCCGACGGTTACCATCCCTGCGAGGAAAGCTATGTAGCCTTCGGCCAGACGATGGCGGAAGGTATGGCGGCATACAGCGACATTTGAAAGCAGATCACCTCGGGTTGATTACCTGCCGGCGGGCGGGAAAAGACAACTGTTAGGTAACGTCTCTACTTGATCACACCGGGACGCGCCGGTCGATCGAGGTTCGGATTCAGTGTTTTTTTGCGACGTCGGTGGGAAAAACCTTGTCTTTATGCCGGTTTACTGGTTTATTGGGGTACTCGGCTTTTTTTCAATCCTACCCATGCCGTCCCTACCTGAACCTGAATAACCCTGGTCCCTAGTCCTTGATACTGCTATCATTAGGCGCGATCACAACCAAATCAAAGGTTCTCATGACAGACAATCCAGAGAGCAAACGGCACAAAGTTTCTTTTGAGGCGTTCGACTTCGACGTGAAGTTGAGGCTCCAATTGCGCGGCGAGTTGGAAGTGGCCGTGGTGCATGCCGAGATTCGTCAGGAGACCGATTCATGGGCGCTGAAGATTCCCGAAACCGATGCGGAATACGCCGGCTTCAGCGCCGTCAGGCCCTACCTGCGCGGCCTGATCGCCGATGTGATTTCCAACTCGCGGTGGAACCATTCCCTGGATTGCGATTACTGCAAACGCGACCTGGACCTGGAACGCGTCACCGCCAGCCGCATGTTCGAGGCTATCGACGATGTCTTGGATGCCGTCGGGGGCGGGCAAAGCCGGGAAACCTCTGACGGTTATTTGAGCGAGACTGCCGAAGAAACACCCGGCGGCGGCTCATCCTCGCTTCTGGAGGAAGCCGAGATCTTCTTCTACATCCTCATCCTGCGCGCCAACGAGCCTTATCCGGATTTCCTCAATAAAAAGCGGCAACGGGTACAACAACTGCTTCAATACCTTCCCCATAAGCTGGATGAAGAGACCCTGGCCGGCGGCTTGACACCCAAAACCCTGGAGGAGGTTTGGAGTAAAAGCCAGATGAATCTGGAGCTTTCCAACGATCCCGAGACCATACCCATGGGTCCGGTGGGCGATAAGTGGCACGCCGTCGAAGCCTTCGAAAAACAGAACCACCTGGAAGAATACGATGCGCCCTGGTACCTGTTGATCGGCAGCGCCCAATCCGGCAAGACAACCCTGTTGAGTTCCCCGGACATGGCTTTCCACTGCGTGACCGCCGACGGCCAGGAGCAGGGACCCTCCTACGTGGTGAACGCCTGGTATCGCAGCGACAGCAAGGAGGAGGCGGACAGCGGTCCCATGCCGGTGCCGCGCAAGGCCATGATCCTGGATATTCCCAGTCGCTACATCGGTTCGGAGGCAACCTCCTCGGATAAGGCGCAGTGGCAACACCTGTTGGACCTGCTGCGCACCCACCGACCCAAGGCGCCGATCAACGGCGTCATCCTGACCGTCTCCGCCGACGACCTGCTGATGTTCGAGGAACAGCGCGACCGAATCGCGCGTCGTTTGAACCGTGCCTTGCAGCAGGTATACCAGGTTTTGTCCTGCCGGTTCCCTGTTTATATCCTGATTACCAAGGCCGACCATATCTACGGCTTGCAACCGTTTGCGGCCTCGCTGACCACGGAGCAAACCAAGGCGCCCTTGGGTTGGTCCAATCCCGGCGGGTTGACCGGCTACAACGCGGAGGATTTTCAGGCGGGTTTTGAGGAAATGCTGGACCGGGTACGGGCGTTTCGTCCCTACCAGTTGCCCAAGGTAGCGACCCCGTATGAGAACCTGCCGCCCGACCTGGGTCTTATCAGCCGCCTGCAGGAAGACACCCTGGCCGCGCACGGCCTGCCGCGCGAGTTGGCCGCGCTGCAAGATCCGTTGGACGATTTCCTGAAGCGTTTGTTTGTGCAGTACGGCACCGAACCGGTCGCTCTGTTCCGGGGCTTCTACCTCATTTCCACGCGCCAGGAGGGTAAGGCGTTGGTGCGGGCCTACAATACCCACCAGCCCTTCGAGCAGGTTCCCTTAAGGCCCGATCCCAAGAACCCCGCCGATACGGACGGCCAGGAACAACTGTTCATCCGCGATCTGTTTTCAGAAAAGATCCTCGCCGAGAAAGGCACCCTGCTGCGGACGCTCGATCCCCAGGAACCGGAGCAGATCATCAATCCCGACAGCAACCTGGCCAGGCTGCTGCGCGTGGCCTTGTTCATCGGTGTGGCAGCCGCTTTGATTATGCTGATCTTGGAGATCATCCACCTGGAAAACGTGATGACCTTGGAAACCGAATACGGTGAATTCGTTTTCGTGCCGCCCGGCACCTTCACCATGGGCAGCCCGGCGACCGATACCATGCGCTATGAGGACGAGACCCCGCACACGGTTACCCTGACCAGGCCCATGTACATTGCCAAAACCGAGTTGACCCAGGAGCATTGGGAAAAGGTCATGGAAAGGAACCCCTCGGCCTACCCGGGTCTTCAATTCCCGGTAGACAAGGTCACCTGGCTGGAAGCCAAGACCTTTATCGAAATCATCAACCAAAGGTCAAAGGCTGAGTGGCAGGCGCAAACCCGTCAGGATTTCTATGATATCGAGAACAAGACCGAGCGCGCCGATGAAGCTCAGGAACGGTTGGACAAACTGGGCCGCAGCGTTTTCGGGTTCACCAGGGAAGATATCGATGCGCAATACCTGACGGCGTATCCCAGTTGGCGGCTTCCTACCGAATCCGAGTGGGAATACGCGGCGCGCGCGGGCAGTGAAGAGGTATTGCCGGCCGACATCGACGGCCGCACCTGGTATTCGTCGACCTCTGAACTGACCACGCACCCGGTCGCTGAGAAAACCGCCAACGAATGGGGTTTGTACGATATGAACGGCAATGTGCCGGAATGGGTGGAGGACTGGTATCGCCCCATATATCCGACCTCTATAGCCGTCGATCCGGTGGCCCGAAAGGATACCTATTGGGTCGAGAAAGAACCGGAGGGCCTGGAGACGGATGAACCGATCAAGGTTGAGGAGGTCTCGACCACCCGAGTGTTGCGCGGCGGCGCCTTCTACGATCAACTGCGTCCCGTCCGGCCGGCCAACCGCGACTCCTCGCTACCCGATGTGGGCGACAAGTACAGCGGCTTCCGCCTGGTCTACGAACCGCAACCGCTGAACTACGAGTATGAAGAACTGCCCAAGATCATCCTCTATTTCCGCATGAAGGAATGGTACCGAACCAACTACAAGCAGATCGCACATACCATGAGCGCGCTGATTGCGGACGGCCTGGAGGCGGCGGGCCTGAGCTCGGATGATGCCGGCGCCATTACCGAAGCGCTGGAAGAAGAAGCCGCGGGCGAATCCGGG
>JASJCB010000040.1 GCA_030066195.1 Acidobacteriota bacterium | reverse complement strand
AGATGTAGGCGGCGATTACTACGAGGTGGTCCAGGCGGGCACGGGCGAGATCGGCATCTTCATCGCGGACGTATCGGGCAAGGGAACCTCGGCGGCATTCTACATGGCGGAATTAAAGGGTGTCTTGATTGCCTTACGCCACCTGTGGGACGAACCGCACGGCCTGATGTTGAACCTGAACGAAATCTTGAGACCGGCGTTGAAATCCAACGTTTTCATCTCGGCGGCCTACCTGCTGCTGAACCCGCATACGCGCAAAGGCACCCTGGCCAGAGCGGGCCACTGCCCGGCCTATCACATTCGCACCGACGGTACGGTAACGGAACTGATGCCGCCGGGTATCGCCATCGGTATCGCGGAGAACGCCATCTTCGGCAAGATCCTGGAGACGGAAACCGTCAATATGGCCGACGACGACAAGGTGGTTCTCTACACGGACGGCCTGGACGAGATGACCTTCCACAACGAGATGTACGGCCAGGAGCGTTTGAAAAAGGTGCTGAACCAAAGGGCGGAACTGAGCGTGGAAAAGATGCGCGATGCCATCCTGGACGACGTACTCACCTTCCTGGCCTCCGACGAGCAGGACGACGACCTGACCCTCGTCGTCGCCGGCATGCCCAGCGAAGTCACCAGAAAAGAATTGGTCGCCAGCCGGGAAAAAGGGCGCAAGTAGACCGTTGCGTCATGGAGCCCAAGACGCTGCACTCTTTCGCATCAGGCTTCCGGGGCTTTTTCTATCGGTCTTGCGAAGGGGAAGAAGAAGACCGCGCAGAGGGTCAGGCCCAGGTAGTTGATGCCGTGGCTGTAGGCTGCCGCTGCCGCTGCCGTGGTTTGTTCCACGCCCAGGAACGACACCAGGGCCGTCGTCATGAAGAAGTGCACGCTGCCCATGCCGCCCGGGCTGGGGATGAGTACGCCCAGCGACGAGACCGTGAACACCAACAGCAATTGGCCCGCATCCAGTTGAATGCCGAAGGGCCTCACGGACAGATAATAATAGACCATGGTCAGGCCCCAGATAAAAATCGTGTTGAAAATCAGTATCTTCAGGAACGGGATCGGTTTGGAAACCGTGGCCAGGCCGTTGCTGAGATCCGTGATCAGGTGGTCGATCCGGTTCCATAATCCCGGCAGTTTGGGCAGACCGAACTTGATCAGGATATGTTTCAGGAAGAGCGGGCGCAAAGCCAGGATGGTCAAACCCACGAGACCGATGCCGATCGCGATCAGGAAGAGCGGAAAGGCCCGGCCGATTTCGGGAAAAGCTTCCATCACCGGACCGCGGTAGATGTAAAGCGTCAAGCTCATGAGGAATGCAAACGGCATCATGTCGTAAACCAGGCGATCCGCCACCACGGTGGTGGTAATGCCGCCCAGATCGCGGCCGGTATCCTTTTTGAAAAACCCGATGCGAAAAAGTTCGCCGATCCTGGAAGCCACGTTGTTGATGCCGTAGCCGATGGCCAGGGCGCGCTCGGCAGCCCATAATTCGCCTTTGGTATGGGGTTGAGGCAGCAACATCCACCAACGGGCGCCGCGAAACAACATCATGGCGATGGTCATCAGGAAGAGGATAAGAGTATCGACCCAACTCACCCGCAAGATCTGGTCCGTCATCGCGGAAAAATCGGTTTGCCGAAACGTAAAATAGAGAAACAGGCCCGCCAACACAAGCCCTATGATGATGGAGACCACCTGCGACCGTGTCTTACTCATGGTTGCTCATTGTAGTCTATTTCCGCACGGTGGAACAAGGAGTTTTCCAACGCTGATTAATCCAGGTAAACCCCAATAAATTCAGCTAGAAAACCGGTATCGACGAGAATGTGGCGTTCTGGATCGCCCCGAGTCCTTCAATTGAGTGGTTTCGGCGATATTTTTCTTTGCGCTGTCCAAGACTTCACTTGAACGGTCTGTGCCGAAACCGTACAATGGGTCAACTCAAATCAGGGGAGGAAATTCGCCCATGGTTGCCCTGATCGAAAAATACAAAGCTTTTCTGCCCGTTACCGACGAAACGCCCGTCATCTCGCTTCAAGAAGGCAATACCCCGCTCATTCCCGCACCGCGCCTGTCCCAACGGATCGGCGCCCAGGTCTACCTGAAATTCGAGGGCGCCAACCCCACCGGCTCCTTCAAGGATCGCGGTATGACCATGGCGGTCTCCAAGGCTGCCGAGGAAGGCGCGAAAGCCGTAATTTGCGCCTCCACCGGCAATACCTCCGCCGCCGCCGCCGCTTATGCCGCACGCGCCGGGATGAAGTGCATCGTCTTGATTCCCGACGGCAAGGTGGCCCTGGGCAAATTGGCGCAAGTCCAACTGACCGGCGCCGACGTGGTCCAGATCGACGGGAACTTCGACGACTGTCTGCGTATGGTTCGCTACCTGTCCGACAACTACCCGGTAGCCCTGGTCAACTCGGTCAACCCGTTCCGCATCGAGGGCCAGAAAACCGGCGCTTTCGAAATCGTGGATGAACTGGGCGACAGCCCCACCTACCAGGCCATGCCCGTGGGCAATGCCGGCAACATCACCGCCTACTGGGCCGGCTACAAGGCCTACAAGGAAGCCGGAAAAGCAAGTCGCCTGCCGACCATGCTGGGTTTCCAGGCCGCCGGCGCCGCGCCCATCGTCCACGGCGCCATGGTGGAGAAACCGGAAACCGTGGCCACCGCCATTCGCATCGGCAATCCCGCCTCCTGGCAGAAAGCCCTGACCGCTCGTGACGAATCCGGCGGCGTCATTCAAGCCGTCACCGACGAGCAGATCCTAGAAGCCTACGGCCTGCTCTCTTCCGAGGAGGGCGTTTTCTGCGAGCCCGCCTCAGCCTCAGGCGTGGCCGGCGCTTTGATGCTGGCTGAACAGCACTTTTTCAAACCCGACGATTCGGTGGTCTGCATCCTTACCGGGCACGGCCTGAAGGACCCGGGTACGGCCATGAGCCGCTCCGGCAAAGAGGTTGAGGTACTGCCCGTAGACGGTGAAAACCTGGCGGCTCACCTGGGATTGAAATGAGCAAGGTCTATGCCTTGGCGGTGCCCGCGTCCAGCGCCAACCTGGGGCCCGGTTACGACGTGTTGGGCCTGGCTTTGGCCATGGACCTGACCGTGCGCGCGGAACCGGCACCCTCCTGGTCGGTCAACCTGGACGGTCACGGCACCGATGAACTGCCCGCCGACGAAAGCCACCTGACCGTGGTTTCCTACAAGGGCAGTTGCCGGAAACACGGTTGGGACCCCACCCCGCTCAGCCTGCACATCCAAAACGCCATCCCCACCTGCGGCGGATTGGGCGGGAGTTCGGCTGCCGTGGTCGCCGGCCTGGCCCTGGCCCAATTGGTCCACACCGGCCGGGTGGATCGCGAGCGGATCTTCCAGGAAGGCTCGGCGATCGAGGGCCACCCGGACAATGTCGCCCCCGCGGTCTTCGGCGGTCTTCAATCCTGCGGCAAGACCGAGGACGGCTATTTCAGCCGAACCGAACCCCTGGCCGATTGTCTCGCGCTGCTGGTGGTCACCCCGGATGAACGCGCCGATACCGAAACCATGCGCCTCGCCATGCCCGATCCCGTGCCGCAAGAGGTGCTGGACCATACGCGTGTCTTATTGGCCGAGGTCATGGACGGACTGGCTTCCGGCAACCTGAAGAACCTGCGAAAGTGTTCGGAGGACAGGCGACATCAGCCCTACCGCTTTCAGAAACAACCCGTCCCCAAGAAGATTTTCGAGATCATGCGGAACCTGGACGGCATCCACGGCGCATTCCTCAGCGGCTCCGGTTCTGCCGTGGCCGGCTGGATCCTGCGCAACCAACATCCCGACGAGTCCCTGCACCAGGCCTTGATCGATGCGAATATCCACGCGCCCGTGCGACGCGTACCCATCGACCACCGGGGCCTGCACCTCATCTAACGGGAGGGCGGCATGACGGAGACCATCGGCATCATGGGATTGGGTCGCCTGGGCAGTTCGCTGGCGTTCAGCTTGGAACGCCTGGGTCATCGGGTGCTTTGCCGAACCAGAAGCGCCGAAGAACCGCTTGAAACCTGGGCCGCGCCCTGCACGGTGCTCTGTCTATGTATCCGCGACGACCAGATTCAAGGGGCCGTCCAAACCCTCACCGGGCTCGACCTCAGCGGAAAGACGGTGCTCACCCATTCCGGCACCGCGGCCCTGACGCACTTGGACCCGTTGACGCAACGGGGCGCGGTCATCGGTAAGTTCCACCCGCTGCAAGCCTTCACGCGCAAAGAAGCCGAACCCATCCCGCCGGGAACCCCGTGGGCGTTCGAGGGTGAAATTCGCACGCTGATTACGCCTTGGGTAAACGCCTGGAAGGGCAGCCTGCACGAACTGAGCGGCGAAGACTGGGCGCGATATCACCTGGCCGCGGTGACGGCCGCCAATTTCCTCCCCTTATTCATTCGCGCCGGCGCCCGGGTCCTGGAACCCCTTGCCGAGAACAAAGCCGACGCCCTGGCCTGGTTGGCCCCGCTGGTCCGTCAATCCCTGGAGGCGGGGCTGGATGCCGACAACCTCCTCCCTTTTTCCGGACCGGCCGTGCGCGGCGACGCCAAAACGATTGCCGAACACGAGGCCCTGCTTGCCGAACTGGCCCCGGACCTGCTCCCCCTGTACCGTCTGGCGACCGAGCGGGTGGCAGCCGCAAGCGCCGAGTTGCACTGATCAGCGTTTTGTGGCGACCAGCAGCTTGAACGAACTATAAGGCGCGGGAAACAGGCCCTCGCGTATCTCCGTCGTGAAGCCGTGACGTTGCAGCAGGTGTTGCGCGTTCGGCAGCAGGAAAGTGAGGTAATACATGATGAACCGGGGTCTGATAAGGGCGTTGCGCACCCGCATGGCCGTGTTGAACAGCTTGGACAACACATAGGCCCGGGATCGCGGCGGCGGACTATAACCGGTGGCCACGGCAAACCGACCGCCGGGCCTCAGGGCGCGATAGATATTGTCCACAAAACGGTCCTCGTCCCTGGGCAGGATATGGCCTAACGCGCCGAAACACACGGCCAGGTCGAATTCCTGCCGAAAGTCCATTTCCAGGACGTCGCCCTTCACCAGTTCGATGTGGGCGGGACCCTCCGCGCGGTGCACCAGTTTGTGGGCCTGTTCCAGCATTCCCTTGCTGAAATCGATACCCACCACGCGCTCCCGGCAATAGGGACGCAACTGCGCCATGGCCGCGCCGGTGCCGCAGCAGATGTCCAGGGCGCTGTGACAGCCCCGATCGGCCAGAAGCGAGGCTACCGCCGGCTCGATCACCGCATCGGGGGTGCGAAACGGCGTGTATTCGAATTTAGGAGCCAATAGATCATACCCATGCTCGGTGCTGGAGAGCGCCTGTCTCGCCAACTCCCAGAACGAGGGGCCTTGTGGGTGAAACATCCAACCTCCCGCGGCGCGTGTTGTTATCTTACGCAAAAAAACGGCGGACGTTTGACCCGGGCTTACAAGGTCAGCTTCATTCCCTGCACGGCCAGGCGGAATCCGGCGGCCGTTACGGCTCTACCCGCGGGGCTGTCGGGATTCAGGGCTGCGTTGGTATGGTTGAGGTGGATGAAGATAACTTTGGCCCGCTCGGCGGCGGGCAGATCCTTCAGGCGCGCCATGCTCTCGGCGATGAAGGGATGGGGAATCTCGGACATATCCCGATGGGGAATCTCGGCGTTGTCGTAGAAGGTGCCGTCCACCAGGGCGTAATCCACCGACGCAATCACATCCTCGATGCGGGTCGACCACTTCTCCCATTTGTCGATGTCGGGAATGAATACCGCGGTTTTGGACGGGCCCTCGATGCGGTAACCCACGGTTTCGGTAAATTCATCGCGATGCGGCACCAGGAAGGGCGTCACCTTCAAGCGCGTATTCAGGGAAACCGGGCTGCCGTCCTGTATCTTCTTGACGGCAATGTTCCTCAGCCCCACCAGTTGCGACCAGGGGCCGTTTTCGCGCAGGTAGGTCACCATGCGCGGCATGGCGTAGACCGGCACCTCGCGAGCGCCCATGGCTTCCCGGCCCAGGTGCATCAGCCCGGTGTAGTGACCCATATGTCCGTGCGTCAGGAAGACGCCCGACAATACAGGGCCGCTCCCCGGCGCCTGCAGGCGATCCAAGGCGTCCAACTGCCACTTGAAATCGGGCGTCGCGTCAAACATCCAACGACCGCCGCTTTCTGCGTCCAGCAGGCCCAGGCAAGACACAAAAATCCGCGAACTCCCTTGGAGCCAGACCTCGGTACAACACGATTTCTTGCAGGCGGCTTGCGGAAACCCGGCGTCTTGGGCCGTGCCCAACACCACCAGGTATGGCGCGGGCGGTTCCCCGGCAGTCGCGGGGAGGATGCTGAACAGGAAACAAAGCGACCATAAGTAGGAGGGATTCATGGGTGACCTCAAATCGTGAACATTGGTTTTGGGAGGAGCGTTCAGGGAAAGGCGATCCAACGATTGAATGCCTTCAAGTTATTCTCGACTTCGCCGCCTTTCGGATTCAGCATAGCGGGCCTCAGGCGGCCGTCCCCGGTGACGCTGTAGGGTTGACCCGTGTAGGGATCGATCAAACCGTGTTCCTCGACCAGGCGCGAAACCAGTTCGCCGTTTTGTTCGCCGCCGTCCAGGGCCAGCAGCAAGCGCAGCCTGGCGATATCGCACATCACCATGGCGCCGGCCACCTTTCTGGTGAAATTGTCATACATGGGCAGTCCCGCTGACAAGATTACCTCGGTGACGCCGCCGCCGAGCAGGTAATCGGTCAGCCCGACCTCCTGGTTGGTTAAGTTCGTTAAGCTCGGCTTAGGTCCCCAAGGCCCCTCCAGGTAATCCCGTTGCACCTTGAACAGGCCGGCAATGCGGCGCGAGGCTTTGCATCGATTAACCAGCAATCGTGAAGTCCCCTGCCGGTAACGGACATTGTTATTGTGCTCGAAAAGCAAGTATTCCATGTACATGGCCGCGATCAGCGCCTTGCGGTAGTCTGCCGACTTGGGCAACATGTCGACCATTTCCGGCCGAACCTGGTCCGCGGGGATCTCCAGCGCCATGAAGAGGCTGAATTCCATGTTGCTGGGAAGCGTGGTCATCAGGTTGACCAGCGGCGGGTTTTGCAACTCGAATTCGGCCAACAAGGCCAGGTCGCCGAGGTACCGCATCAAAGCGTCCTCGTCCTCCTGGCGTACGGCAAGACCGGCCGTGTGTAAGAGCAAGAGCTTCAGGCGGCGGATTTCCAGGGGAATGTGATGCGGGGAGTCGCCCTTTGGAAACATGGGCGAGGACACGCGGCGCCGGTTTTCGGTTTCAATCGAGGCTTTGGGGCCGTAATTCCCGGGACGCCGAAGCAGCGTGTTCAATTCCTCCAACACCTCCATATTGTCGCTCAGCAGGGTTCCCGACTCTTCATCGGTCATCGCAATCCGCTTCCGCCTCAGTGTGGGGGTGTCCTGGATGCGCCTGCCGATCGCGGTCAAGGCATCGTATAGATCGTCTTGCGGCAGGCGTTCCTTGACCAGGTCGAAACCGGCAAGACCCTCCTCGGGACAGGTATTTCCATTGGCCGTCAACAGGGCGATGCACAAGGCGCCCAGCAAAACCAACGGCAAGACCACGAGTGCAATGATCCAACGACGCATCCGAACCTCTTTATCTAAATACTTGGAAGCAGGGTGCGCCGCGGCGCAATTATCCTCAAAACGGTGAAGAATTCCCCAACCTTCAACATCTCATTCTAAATGAAACGGCGTAAGACCGCTATCTGGGAATGCCGGCCGGCGGGAATTGCTTTCGGTCGAAGTTATCGAACTTCGGAGGTTGGATTTCGTTGTTCTTTGAGCGTCTCCTCCAATGGGGCGCTCGGCCATATCGGCACAAAGGAACCGGAATGGAGTGTTTTACAACCAAAACCATCTAAATAAGATGTCCACCCCAAAAAGACCTCTGCATACAATCTGTTTCCTTGTTTTTGCCTTTCCCGAGACAAAGAGTATGCTCTGATTTCTCGATTCCTCTAATCGAGAGACGAGAAATCAGGGCTGATTCTTCCATTCTGAAAATCAATGAGCAAAGAATCGGTTCTCATTCTTTGCTCTTGAAAAGTCAACAACAAGGACCCACAACTGATTTCTTTCACATTACTTTTCGGTACGCAAAGAATCAGGACTGATTTTTAGGAAAGTGACTTTCGGAATCGAGGAATCAGTACTGATTCTTGGAAGAGTGACTTTTGGAATCGAGGAATCAAAACGGATTCTTTGCTCACCGGATTGCCGACACAACCAATCACAACTGGATTTAGAAACTTTGTTGTTACCGGGAAAAACAAAACATCTTTCGGCCAATCGGGTGTTTATGCAGCTTGGGGCGTTACTCAGTTGTTTTATGCACGAGTTGATTTCAGTTTTTTCGAGCGAAGATTGGCTCGATGCCGATACCTTTCTCCTGGCATGGGTTACTTGCGGCCGGCTATAATGTCGCAGCAAGGAGCTCCCATGACGAATAAAATAGAATCGGTTGACTGGCACGAGCCTTTTGCCGTGTTTCTGGAATTGTTGCTCAACCCGGTAGGCATCGAGGTTCTGTCCGAAATACAGGTTATGAGCAAGCCGCCGCGAGCAGACATCCTTTTGTTACGCAATGTGGGACCGCATACGGAAGAGCAGAGACAACGACTCTGTGATGCCGTTCGCGACAGCGAAGCAAATCATATATTCATCGAATTCAAATACTCGGAGACCATTACCGAGGCCCACCTGGCCAAGGCGCCGGCGTACGGAATCTTCTATCGCGAGTCGAAAAAACTGAAATCCTCCGAGGTGGATACCTTTATCGTCAGTTCGAAAACTCCGTCGAGCAAGCTAATCGAAGATGCGGGTTACCGCTGGGCGGAGGAAGGCGTTTTGCGGTCTGAGATACCGGTATTCCGCATGACGCCCATCATCTCGCTCAACGATCTGCCCAACACGCCGCACAACCTGCTGTTCAAGGTGTTTGCGAGCAAGCTCAAGCAAAAGAGGCTCGCATTTGATAAAATAAAGGATAGAAGAGCCGACGTGATGAGCGGTGAATTGAGCGCGCTGATTATAGGTCTCCAGAAAATCATGCTGAGCAAGGAGTTCGAAATGGCGACCGAGACCATCACCAGTGAAGAGATCAAAAGAATCGGCATGGCCTGGGCCGAAAGAATGATGCAGGATATTCCCGTCGAAAAGCGCCTGGAAGGCGTACCGCTGGAAGAGCGCCTAAAAGGCGTGCCGCTGGAAGAGCGCCTAAAAGGCGTGCCGCTGGAGGAGCTTCTAAAAGGTGTGCCTGCCGGGGACATCTTGGCGGCAATTGAGGGCCGGCTCAATGAAGATATCTCAGGCGAAGATCTTTCGAAATTACTTAGAAAAAAGAGCGGACGAAACCGTTGAGGGACTCATTCCGGCCCGGGAGTTCGAAACAGCGACTTAGGCCGTCACCGGCGGAACCATCGCTTCGTTTCGAACGCTGTCTTGAACTCAGCTTGTTTCCAGGTACTTTTTCAATTCGGTCAGCGCATCGGACCAGAAGGCTTTTTTCTGTTCCGCCTCATCGGGATCGGCCAGTTTGGTGTGGTTGACCACGATTTGTGATTTCCCCCGGCCCTTGGCGTAGAAGTAGATGTCCAAGCTGGTGCGCTCGTCGGTCCAAGTCACGCGCATGCTTTTTTCGGGGGTTGCTTTGCGCACGTGCACGGGATGCCCGGGCATCCATCCCTCGCGTCGGCGCTCGTCGGCCACCGCCTCGTACAATAAGGCCGCGGGCACATTGACGGTTTTGCTCTTGGAGATTTCAAAACCCCCGGTTTTCTGATGAGCGACGCGTTTCCCCCGGGCCAGTTCGTAGGCCACGGTGATCTGCTGCTGCCACCAACCGCTTGCAACACCGGCCTCGCCCACCAGTTTCACGATGGCCGGGTGTTCTAAATCGACGGCGCCCCCCTCGTCCAGAAGCGTGAACCAGGCATCCCAACCGCGCCCCGTTTGTTTGAGCACGGCCTCGTTGCCAACCCCTGAATAAGCATTTTGCTTGGACATTCGGCCTCCTAGTATTTCTCCTGTCGAGGATCGATTCGGTCTATCCAGGCCATCATACCACCGGCCAGGCTGCGCACATCGTTAAAACCCTGTGCGTGCAATCGCCGGGCCGCATCGGCGCTTCGAATGCCTGTTTTGCAATAGGTTACCATCGTTCTATCCCCGCTTTCCGGCCAGGGATGGTCGGCCAGGCGGTGGAGCGGCACGTGCAGGGAGGGCTCGATCTTGCAAATCAAGCGTTCATACGCCTCGCGAACGTCCACAAGAAGAACCTTGTCAAGCATGCCGACCAGTTCTTGCGGCTGGATTTCGACAACGGGATCGTTGTCGGTTTGACCCGAGCCGCAGAAATCCTCGTAATCCACCAGACTGGTTATGATCGGGTTATCGCCGCACAGGGCGCATTGGGGATCGCGTTCCATCCTCAGTTGGTTGAAATCGAGTGAAAGTGCGTCGTAGAGTAACAAACGCCCGGCAGCGGGTTCGCCGATTTCCAACAGCAGCTTGAGGACCTCGGTCGCCTGCAAACAGCCGATCACCCCCGGCAGGATGCCCAGTACTCCGCCCTCCGCGCAACTGGGCACCGAACCCGGCGGAGGCGGCGAGGGAAACAGGCAGCGGTAGCAGGGCCCGCCTCGGTAGTTGAATACGCTCAACTGACCCTCGAAGCCCTGGATGGAGCCGGAGACCAGCGGTTTGCCGGTCAGTACGCAGGCATCGTTGACCAGGTAGCGCGTGGGGAAGTTGTCGGCGCCGTCGGCCACCACGTCGTAAGCGGCAATCAGGTCCAGGGCGTTTTCCGAGGTCAGACGCACCGGGTGCAGTTCCAAGTCGATATAGGGGTTCATATCGCGCAAGCGGGCGCGGGCGCTTTCCAGCTTGGGTTTGCCCACCCCGGCGCTGCCGTGCAAAATCTGGCGTTGTAGGTTGGTTCGGTCCACCACGTCGAAATCGACGATGCCCAAACGACCTACTCCGGCGGCGGCCAGGTACAATGCCAGCGGCGAGCCCAGTCCCCCCGCCCCGATCAGCAGGGCCGAGCCGTTTTTCAAACGCTCCTGGCCTTCTACACCCACCTGGTCCAGGTTGAAGTGACGGCTGTAGCGTATCAGTTCCTCCGTGCTCAGTAGGGTCATGGGTTCATCTCCTTCCCGGCGGACTTACCGCGCATCTCACTGTCTATTGTAGCCTTTCCTTCGGCGCCTTGGGCAGATCCGCGTGTGTTCGAGAGTACCGATGGACCCTTTCGCCGGGAAACTGAAAGAAATTATCCTTTCCTGTTACTCACAATCCCCGTAAAATGTGTGAACCTGTAGGGATGCTGCTGAGGATTTTTGGAAAATGAAAAACGTATTGATTATCGACAGCGATCCCGTTTTCTGTCATGAGACCTCCCAAATGCTGGAGCCTATGGGGATCATTGTCTCGACAGCCGAGACGGGCGCACCGGGATTGGCCGCTGCAAGAAACGGCAAGCCCGAACTGATCATCCTGTCACTGGAACCGGGTAAGGCCGGTTACATGCTGTGCCGCGACTTGAGAAAGAGTAACGAAACAAACTCCTCCCGCATTATCTTGACATCCGACACCGCCACCGAATCCGATTTCAAGAAGCACGAAAAGACCCAATCCCGAGCGGATATCTACCTGCGCAAGCCGGTCAGCGCCAAAGACCTCTTGACCAATGTCAGTGATTTACTGGGCCTTGCTTCCAGCCCGAAGGTGGCGGGCAGCAGTGAAATGGACCCTTCGCTGGATTTCCTGGATACCAGCGGCGACTTCAGCGCGAGCCGATCCTCCGTGGGCGACGTGGAACTGGATACCCTGCGCTCCAAGCTTGAATCGGTTGAGCAGCACAACCATTTCCTCAAGAAGGAGATAGAAGCGTTCAAAGAGGGCACCTGGGAACTGGAAGAGAAAATAGCCCAGGGCAAGGCAAAAGTGGCCGAACAGGAGAAGCTTGCCGCCGACATTCGCAACCAGTTGGAATCAAAGGAAGAGGAAGTCACGGAGGCTCTTGCCCGGGTAGACGCGCGTGACAAAGAACTGGAGTTGCTGCGCGGACGCATTGGGGAATTGGAAGTCCTGGAGGACTCCGTCCAAAACCTGAAAGTAGATATCCAACACCTGGAGCAGGAAAAAAGCCGTAACGAAACCGCGCTTGAAGAAGAGAAGCGCGACAGGGAAATGGCCGGTGAGGAGGCAATTCGTCTTCAGCACGACTTGGAGGCGGCCCAGAAGCACTATGAGGACCAGCAGTCCGATCTGGTAAAAGCCAGGGAAGATATTGAGGACCTGGAACGCCAAATTCACGAATTGAACGCCAGGCTGACGGAGAGCGACCAGGTACGCGGTAACAAGGAAAAGGAACTGGAGAGCTTGCAGGACGACAAGCTTGCCGTGGAAATGGAATTGGACGGCCTGCGCGCTGAATTGGAAACCTCCAAGCAGAAAGCCGCCAAGACCGCCGATGAACAAAGGTTGGCCCTGGACCAGGCGGAAAGCGCGCGGGACGAGTTCAAACGCAAGCTGGAATCCGCCCAAAAGCAGGCGGTCGATCTGATCACAAAGCAGGAACGCACCGACCTCAACGTCAAGCGCCTGGAGAGTGAATTGAGCGTGGCCAAGGCTTCCACGGCCGCGGTTGAAAAGGCGCGTGGGGAAGAAAGCCACAAACTGAACGTCGCCCGCGACGAAATTACCCGCCTGAAAACGGAAATCGAAGTCTCCGGCAGCCGCCTCGAGGTCACCGAGGAAAAGCTGGCCGCCGCGGACAAGATGCTGCACGCCAGATTGAGCGAATTGGATAAACTGAAACGCGATTATAAGGAATTGGAAAGCGATCGCGACAGCAGCCTTAAGGAAAAAGACCAGTTAGAGGCCGCCTTCACCAAGGGCATAGAGAACCTGAAGAGCAAGCACGAGGAAGACCTGCGCGCCCACAAGGCGGATTGGGAACGCATCGAGGCCAAGTTGCGCAAGAACCTCAGCCAGGTGGAAACCGAAAAGGACGCCCTGGTCAAGGGCCTCACCATGGAGAAGGCCGAGCTTCAGGAAAAACTGGAAGGCCGCATCGCCGAACTGAAGTCCAAGCTGGAATCATCCCAACAAAGCTTTCACGAGCAGAAGGAAATGGTCTTCTCGCTGAACAAAAAGCTGAAGACTCAGGAAGAAGAACAGCTGGAGGAGTTGGAGCGCCTGCGTCAATCGCACGAAACCGAACTGAGTCGCGTGCGCCTGGAGGCGGAGGAAGAACAGTCCCGCATCAAGGCGGAGCAGGGCAAGCTTCTGGACGAACTGAACAAGAAGGTCGTTGCCCTGGAGCAATCTAACAGCGGTTATGAAGCCCAGGTATCCCAGCTGGAAAAGCGCCTTGTCGACAAGGAATCGGCCCATGCGGCGGCCCTGGAAGCCCAGCAAAAGCGCATCACCGAGTTGGAGGCGGAGGTGGAAAGCGGAAACCAGGAATTCGCCCGTGAAAAGGAAAAGGTCAAAGCTCTGGAAAGCACGGAGATGGACCTGCGCCGGAAATTGGAGGAGCAGGCCGCCGAAAACGCCAAAACCCTGGAAGATATGCGACGCCGTCACCAGGAAGCCATGGACGCTGAACATCACAAGCAAGCATCTCTGACCACCGAACGAGACGGTTTGCGCGCCGAGAACGCCAACCTGCGCGAGGTTCAGGAAGCCTATGAGAACCTGGTCGGCGAAACCGAACGGCTGCGCTTGGGTAACGAAACACTGCGGACGCGCTTGGAAAAATCGCTTCAGGATGCCAAAAACCTGATTCGCAACCTTCAGGGCGAGGGAGCGGAACTGGAGTTGGAGCTGGAAGAAAATTGAGGAAAACCTCGGCGGTCGATTTGGTTCCGCCCGGGAGGCCGTATGACGATTGCCGATGACCCGCGCCGCCGCAACACCGTGTTCCCGGCAGACAGCGCCGGCGACTATGTTTCCCAATACGCGCGGGCCTTGGGCAAAGCTCTGGAGACCGTGGATAAGCAGGCCGTGAATGCTGCTTTCGACTTGTTGGAGGAGGCGCTGTTCAACGGCAGGAAGGTGCTGGCAGCGGGCAACGGCGGCAGCGCGGCGATCTGCGATCACCTGGTTTGCGACTGGATGAAGGGCACCAGGGCCTTGGAACAGCCGGTGCTGCATGTCCACTCACTGGCAGCTCACACGGCCTTGGGCACGGCCGTGGCCAACGACCATGGTTACGACCATATCTTCAGCGCCCAGATCGAGATGCTGGGTGAAGACGGGGATGTCTGTGTTTTAATCAGTTCGTCCGGCAACAGCCCCAACATAGTTCGAGCCCTGGTCGCGGCCCGGGACCGTGGTATGAAAGTGATCGGCATGACCGGTTTCAGCGGCGGCGCCCTGCACGAGGACGCTGATGTGAGTATTCACATCGCCTGCAACAATTACGGCCTGGTAGAGGACTGTCATCAAGCGATCATGCACAGCATCGCCCAACTACTGGCCCGCCGCCAGGACAAACGCGGCGTTATGTAATGTGAATAAGCCCATTCTTGCCTTCGGAAGCGAGGGTGATAGTTGTGTTTCCTTTTTCCCGTCCGACGCGAGCAAACCCGGGTCGCGCTTATAAGCACCTGTATATAACCGCAACCGTCCTGGTTCCAACCATGATCGTTCCGTGTCCGGGCTTCCTCACGCTACATTGCACGGCTCGGGCTCTTATTTGAACGGCAAGCCCTCTACCAGGCTTTCGTAGGGGTTTTTGTTGCGGTAGATACCCTCCACGATCGCCAGGGTGGGCTTGTTCTCCAGGGGCACTTCGCGCCATTCGCCGGCTTTGTTCTGAATGTCCAGAGAGCTGGGAAGCAAGCGGAAAGCGCGGCCCGGTCCCACCAGGAAATGGATGGTGAAGCGCAGTTTCTGCTTGTCTTTGTCCAGTTTGTAGTAACTGTACAACTGCATGGACTTCATGCCTTTGCTCAGGCTGAAGCGGTTTTTCTTGTGGAAATCATCCACCACGACAGCGTCGTCGATGATGCCTTGAAAGGTGACCTTGTGTTTATCGCCTTCCGGTTGCGAAGTCCAGGAATACTTCTCGAACCAGGCGTAATCCTCGAAAACCAGAGCCACGTGGGCGTATTCGCTGAGATCCGGCAGGAAACCCTCGCGGACGATTTGGACAGGGGAGTCATTCAATTGGGGCAGCAGCATCAGCCATAGCGCGATGTTCAACGGTTCACCTCACATCAAGGCTAAGTATAGCGCCTGGAAAAAGAGTCCGGCAATGATTGTGTTGGCCGCGTTGACGGTGTCGTTGTTCATCAGGCCGCGGCGTTGCAGGGTAGCGCCCAGCACCGAGTCGATCCAGTTGCCGAACACGCCGGCCGCGGCGACAGCGAGTGCGAAGGGGAGCGAGGCGCCCCAGAGCAGGGTGACGATGCCGATGGCCAGGGAACCGATTGCGCCGATGAGGGTGCCCTCCAGGCTGATCACGCCGTCCAGGCCGCGCCGTTCGGGTTTTAGGGTCAACACGTTGACGAACCTCCGTCCGTAAAGGTTGCCGAATTCGGAGGAGAGGGTGTCGGCCGTAGCCGAAGCCATGGAGGCGGCCAACATGCCCAGGTAGAGGGTTTCCTCGTCCGGGAAGAACCAGGCGAGCAAGCCGCAAGCCGCGGCCATGCCGCCGTTGGCGACCGCGTGGCGCATGGAGCGTCGGCCGGAATTCTCCTGAGCCAGACCCAGTTTGACCTTCTCGCCGATTTTCCATTTGGAGGCAAAGGTACCCGCGAAAAAGAAGACGAACAGCAGGGAAAGGCTCGCCAAACCGCCGCCCAGGAAGATGCCGCCCGAGAGGATCGCTCCGGTCAGGCCGCCCGGCACGTCGATTTTCTTGGAGACAATGCTGAACACGGTCAGCAGCAGCACCAGGGTCAGGCCTGTCGGCCAGGCCTCCGGTAGAACGGGAACGGCCGGGATATGCAGCATCAGGTGACAGGTGACCGCGCCGATCAGGGGGACGGAAAAATTATCGTCGATGAGGCCGGGCAGAGATTCCACCAGGGCGGCGGCCAGGGTCGCCACGCCGATCGCAAGACTCCACCTGGCGAGTGAGAAACCCAGGCGTGAAGCCTCGGGCAGCAGGTAGACCAGTCCCAGCGTAAGCGGTGCGCCCAGCAGGAAGAAGACCGCCGTACCGCCGAGCCGCTTCCGGTCATGCCAGGACCAGGAGGGGCCGCCGAGCGGCTTGCCCAACCAGCCGGCGAAGCCGTCGCCGAACGCCATGATGCCCCACCCCACGGCCATAATGACCTGTTGATTGTAGTACAGCAAACTGAGAACAAAGAGTATGGAGGGATAGACCAACATGCCCAGGGAGTAACCGACCTGCTTCTCGCTTTCGCGTTCCAGGGCCCTGCCGCTGATCCCGGGCAGCACGAACAGGTTATGAACCAGGGCGCCGACGCAGAGGAGGGAAATCATCCAGGGCTCCAGTCGCCCGATCAACAAAGCCCAAGCTACCATAGTGATATGGACGATTTTTCGTTTGTGTTCACCTTGCATAAAAAGCCGTATCCTCCGCGCGGGGTTGATCATACTAACACACCTGAGGGTGACAAGTTGCTCGATATGGTCGACCGGCGGACAAAAGCGAGATCACCATCTTTTATGTCAAGCACTTCGCTCCAAGCTCCGGTTTGTTCCTACTACTTTATGTTGTGGCCACTCTGACTATAGATTAAACTGGTGCTGCATTTTATCTCGGACAGGAGCTGGACCATGAGCTTGATCGAAGACGTAATCGGACGCGAGATTCTCGATTCGCGGGGGAACCCGACGGTCGAGGTAGACGTACACCTCACCTCGGGCATTGTCGGCCGGGCAGCAGTGCCCTCGGGCGCTTCCACCGGCGACTTGGAAGCTTTGGAACTGCGGGACGGCGACAAGAGCCGTTATCTGGGCAAGGGCGTGCAACAAGCGGTGGATAACATCCATCAAATCATCGCACCCGCCCTTTTGGACTGCGACGTGCGCGAGCAGGTCGCCATCGACCACAAACTCCTGGAATTGGACGGCACGGAGAACAAGAGCAAGCTGGGCGCCAATGCCATGCTGGGCGTATCCCTGGCCTGTGCCCGCGCTGCCGCCGACCTGACCGAACAGCCGCTCTACCGATACATCGGCGGCTCTTCCGCACGCACCCTGCCGGTGCCCATGATGAACATCCTCAACGGCGGCGCGCATGCCGACAACAATGTCGACATCCAAGAATTCATGATCATGCCGGTCGGCGCCGCCGGCTTTCGCGAGGGACTTCGCGCCGGTGCGGAGGTTTTCCACAACCTCAAAAAGGTGCTCTCCTCCAAGAACCTGAGCACCGCCGTCGGTGACGAGGGCGGCTTCGCCCCCAACCTGGAATCCAACGCCCAGGCCTTGGATTACATCCTGGATGCAATCCGCACCGCGGGTTATGAGCCGGAAAAAGATTTCGTACTGGCCCTGGATGTGGCCTCCAGCGAATTCTACAAAGACGGTCTCTATCACCTGGAAGGCGAGGGCCGCAAACTGTCCGCCGGGGAACTGGTGGACTATTACGAGAAACTTTGCAAAGACTACCCCATCAAGTCCATCGAGGACGGCATGGACCAGGCCGACTGGGAAGGTTGGAAGGCGTTGACCGAGCGCATCGGCGACTCCGTCCAACTGGTGGGCGACGATCTCTTTGTCACCAACACCGGCATCCTGGCCAAGGGTATATCGATGGGTGTAGCCAACAGCATCCTGATCAAATTGAACCAGATCGGCACCTTGACCGAAACCCTGGACGCCATTCAACTGGCCCAGCGCAATCGCTATAACTGCATCATCTCCCACCGTAGCGGCGAGACCGAGGACACCACCATCGCCGACCTGGCCGTGGCGGTGAATTCCGGGCAAATCAAGACAGGTTCAGCCTGTCGAACCGACCGCATGGCCAAGTACAATCAACTGCTTCGTATCGAAGAAGAGTTGGGAGGAGTTGCACACTACCCCGGTCAGACACTATTTTCTTGAGTATAAGCCGGAACTCCCGGGATGGTGGAACGTATGAGAGGACCCGAACGCCTGCGCTACAGTGAAAAGAAACAACGCTACCGGAAAGCCGGCATCCTGGCTTTTATCCTGCTGTTTCTGGTCATTATCGCGGGCACCCTGTTCGGCGAATCCGGCATTCTCGCCAACCTGGGCGTCCAGGCGGAGTACACACGGCTGCTGGACGAGAAGAACCGACTCCTGAAGGAAAACCAACGGTTGCTGGAGGAAATCCGGGAGCTGAAATCGAGTCAACGAAAAATAGAAGAGATCGGGCGCCGGGATTTCGGCTTCGGCCGGCCCGGCGAGATCATCTTCTACTTTCCCAAGGAAGCGGAGAAACCCGTCCAAATGTACCGCAAGGCCGTGGAGGAGACAGCCGGGCCGTAAACCCTGTCCCGCGGGCGGGGCCGGCCGGGCCCCTCGAACTTTGCCTAGCCGGCAGAGGCAACCTGTTGCTATACTCAAGCGTACCTTCGTAATGAGGCTCGTGCACCAATCTGCTGGTATCCGTACGATTTGGAGAAAAGAACGATGTCCCAATTCAGCGATATCAATCTCGTCGAAATTCGCTTTAACAGCAGCCTGGCGATTTTAGACCTGATTCAACCCATCACCAATAAAGTCTGCGACCAACTTGGCTTCGACGAGGATTCGCGTTATTGGATTTGGCTGGCCACCCAAGAAGCCCTCAACAACGCCATCAAACACGGTAACAAGATGGATGAAAAGAAAAAAGTGGACTTCTGCATCCAGGTTGAAGACGACCAGTTCCGCATTATCATCAAGGACGAGGGCGAAGGTTTCGACCAGGGCAAGGTTCCCGATCCCACCGAGGAAGCCAACCTGCTGAAAACCAGCGGTCGCGGCATTTTCTACATGCGTAGTTTTATGGATCATGTAGAATACAACTCGGAAAACGGCACCACCGTGACCATGATTAAAAGACATAAAAAACTGGAATCGGAATGAAAATTTTTCAAAAAAACGTAGGCAATGTCTGTGTCCTGGAACTAGAGGGAAAAATCACCATCGGCGAGGGCGACGTCATGATGCGCGACGCCATTCTGGGCTTGCTGAAGATGGGCCAAAAGAATATCCTGATCAACATGGCGCGGGTCAGCTATATGGACAGCTCGGGCGTGGGTGAACTGCTCAGTTGCCTTACTCAGGTCACCGAGGGCGGCGGCAAGTTCAAACTGCTCAACATCAGCACCAAGATTCAAAACCTGTTGCATATCGCCCAAATCCTGAGCGTTTTCGAGTATTTCAACGACGAGGAAACGGCGGTCGCCTCCTTCCAATGAGCAGCCGTCACCACTGGTTCTCCCATATCGAAAACCTGACAACCGGCAGCCTGGTTTTGGATGATCCCTTTGACGTCCCCCGCCGGGAAGGCTCCGTCTGCCGCTATCAACTGCATCGGGCGCCTTTACGGGTATTGGAACCGGATCCCGACCTGGAAGGCATCGCCGCCTGGCGACAACTCCTGCCCTTCCCCCCGGACATGACCCCGCCGACGGGTAAGGTGCTCGACCTGAAGCCGGAACCGCATCCCCTGGCCGAAAACACGGCCTCCCTGCAAAGGGTCACCTTCGCGGCCGACCTGGCCGATCGATTTGCGATCTCCTTCAACCCGAAAGCGTCGCAAGGAGAGCCCTGGCGCAACCCCTACCGCTTGGAAGCCTATAAAGTCCTGGGTCTGGAACTGGCGTTTCGCTTTTCGGGAAACACCCCGGCGCTGATAGTTCCCGACGCCGCCGGTGAACTGATCTTCGGCCTGGTGCTGGCCTCCGAAAACATCCGCGCCGTACAACCCGATCGCATGCCCTACCGTCTGATCCTGGTCCAATCCCGACCGGGCCATCACCTGTGCCAAGCTTTCGAGGGCGCCCAACCGGACTGGTCGGCAATTGAAGAAGCCCGGCAACCCCCCGAAACCATCCCGACCAAAATCTCGGAAGCCATCCAACAACACCTGGGCACGGCCGTCGTCCTGGAAGCGGACCAGGCAGCCGACCCCTTCACCCCGGCTCTGGAAAAACTGGTAAGGACCGGCTTCGTGGACGACGAGGACGACGTAGTACTGATCGGTCCTTAGTCCCGACAAACCCCATCGGGCTTGGGCCGTTATGGGTTTTCCATAAAACCGTTGACATGTCCTGGACAGCGGTTCATACTTGTTGACGACATCGAGAGGGGAAGACGGTGAAAATCCGTCGCGGTACCCGCCACTGTGATGGAGCAATGATGCTCCGAAGCCAGAGCACCTCCGGCCGATACGTTCGGGATTAAACGTTACGGCAAGACCGGACCGGGTTATTTTTGTACGCTCGGAGTAAGGACGCTATATGAAACTGTTTGCCTGTTTGGTGATTTGCCTGGCGGGATCGATCCCCCATGGCTTTGCCCAGGAAGCACGGACCAACCAGACGTTGACCGTCTATGCTTCCAAGGATGAAACCCCGATAGACCGTGTCAATACCAATACCATTATCATCACCCGTGAGGAAATCGAACGTCATCAATGGCAGACCGTTGCCGATGTTTTGCAGCAAACGCCCGGCATCAGCCTGGTGCGCACCGGCGGCGACGGTGCCTTGACTACTATTTTTTCCCGAGGCGCCAAGTCCGAGAATACATTGGTGCTGCTGAACGGCGCCCGCCTGAACGATCCCAGCGGCGTCAGCAGGGGCTTCGACTTCGCTCATTTGTCTACCCACGGCGTAGAGCGCGTGGAAATCGTGTTGGGCCCCCAAAATACACTGCACGGCACCGATGCCTCGGCCGGCGTCATCAATATCGTGACCCGACAAGGCACGGATGAGCCGGAAGGCATGGTGGGCTTGGAGCTTTCCGATGAGGAAACGCAACGCTACCAGGCGCGGGTGAGCGGCGCCTCGGGCGGGTTGAACTATGCCGTAAGCGCCGAACGCTACGATGCGGAATCCATTTCCGCGCGCGGCGACCTGACCCGGGAAAACTTGGAAATGGACGCCTACGATAACACCACCCTGCACGCCGGCCTGGGTTACCGCTTCAGCGAGCAAGCCGATACAAATTTCCATCTTTCCTCGGTGGAAGGCGACTCCGATATCGACGCCTTCGACGGTGACGACCCAAACTACGTGAGCGCCTTCGAGCAACGCACGGTTTCCTGGAACTATCGCCGCGACGCGGCCGATGACCGTTGGGACCTGGGTCTATACCTGGATTACACGGACACGGAACGCACCAATAACAACGAGGTTGACGCGGCCCACCCCAATGATCGGGGCGAAGGCCGCTTCAACGGCGACAGCCTGCGTGCCGAACTGCGCGCCCGCGTGCGCTTGGGCGAACACGCCGACCTGTTGACCGGCGCCTCACACGAGCGGGAAGACGCCGACGGCTACAGTTATTCCGAAAGCGTATGGGGTCCCTTCGAGGCAAGTTGGACCGGCGATACCGACACACTGGGCGTTTTCGCGCAAGTGGATGTAGACACCGGCAATGGCTTCGATGCCGATCTGGGCGTGCGCTATAACGATCATTCGCTCTTCGGCGACGAAACCACCTACCGCGCAGGCGCCGGGTATGCGGTCGAAAGCATCGGCACCCGCTTTCACGCCAGCGCGGCGACCGGTTTCAGAGCCCCTTCGGTCTATCAACTGTATTCGGCTTTCGGGAACCAACAACTACTGCCGGAAAACAGCGAAGCACTGGAATTGGGTTTCCAGACCACCTTTGCCGACGGCCGCGGTACTTTCGGCGCCTATTGGTACCAGCATGAATACGAGGACCTGATCGAGTTCTTCACCGACCCGGTGACCTTTATCAGCTACTATATCAACATCGACAGCGCCGAATCGGAGGGTATGGAAACGCACCTGGGCTACGGGACCGATCGCTGGTCGGTGCGACTGACCTATGAGATCCTGGACGCTGACAACACTTCCGATCCGGGCAACCCGGTACCGCTGATACGCCGGTTCGAAGACAAGGCATCCTTTCAGATCCAAGGCCGACCCACGGCCGATCTCCACCTTTTCGCCGACGTGCTGTTCTACGGGGAGAGCCGGGATACCGATTTTTCCAGTTGGCCTTACCGGGACGTTACCCTGGACAGCTACACCTTGCTGAACCTGGGCGCGCGTTACCAACTGAACGACAGCCTGGAGTTCAAACTACGCGCGGAGAACGCGGCGGATGAGGAGTACACCCAGATCTTGGGTTACAACACCGTCGGTCGCCGCATCTTCGCCGGGGCGACCTGGCATTTTTGAACCAACTGCATCCTTCAAGCTGAAAAGGCTTATATCCGGCGGCCGGCAACGGCCGCCTTTTTAGTTCATCGCCGACAACGTCCGGCCCGGTTCATAAATACATTTCAGCTCTAATCGCCGATTGCCCCGAGCCGGGTTACCTACTATAATATGGGATTCGTCTCCCTGGAATTTCCGGGAGTACCCGAGTTGAAAGTTGCCGAATCACGGCACCCTTATCCGCTCACCCCCTCGCCCGCGCATTTCTCCGGTCGGCCGAGCTCGGCAGACCTCACGGCCGGATGACCGGGACATGGTAATAACTTTAGGGCGGGAACAGAACAAGATAAACAGAGGTTTTCAAGTGTTTAGCAGTATTCGAAAAAATAAGAAGGCCCAAAACGTGGTCATGATCCTGACCATCGCCGCACTCGCTTCCTACGTTCTGGTTTCTTTCGGCAGCGCTCCCCCCAAGGCGCAGCAGGACACCATCGTAGAGTTCGGCAGCTCCAAGATCAAGATGCGCGATGCCTTCATCCAAAGCGAGAACCTGAAGGGCAGATTCGGCAACATCAGCGAGGAACTTTTCAACCAGTTGACCGCGAACCAACTGGTGCGCAACGCCCTCTTGCGCGACGGCGCCGATAAATTGGGATTGAGCGTTTCAGACCAGGAACTGCGCGATTACGTGATTCGCGCCCGCACCACTCCTGACGGCGGTTTCATCAACGAGGAAACCTGGTCCAATATCATCCGCCGCAACTACCGCGTGCAGGTGGACAGTTTTGAAAACTACCTTCGCGACAACGATTTGAAATCCGGCAAGTTCTCCGGCCTCTTCCTGGACGGCGCCCATATTTCCGAGGCCGATGTCCTGGCGCGCTTCGAGGAGAACAACCGACAGGTCAAGATGGAAATGTTGACGCTGCATACCTTCAACGTGGCGAGCGAAGTCAAGATGGACAAGGACGAAGACGTCAAGAAGTTCTGGGAAAAGAACAAGGACCAGTTCATGTCCGGGCAGCAGCGCCAGGTGAAGTATCTGGCTGTTCCCTATCAGAAGTATGAAGACGAAATCACCGTCACCGACGAGGAAGCACAGGCCGAGTACGACAAGAAGAAAGACACCACCTACACCCTGGCCGAGCACGTGCAGGTTCGCGAGATCGTCATCAAGGTCGATAGTCGCTCCAATGACGAAGCCTATCAACTGGCGACCAAGGTATCCGATGAAATTACCGACGGTATGGACTTCAACGTGGCCATGCAGAAGTACACCGAGGGCCGCAATCGCGGCATTACGCGCGTTAACAAGAACACCCGCGACGCCGAATTGGACGCCGCCCTGTTCAACATGGAAGACAACGATATCTCGCCGCCCATCAAGGGTCAGGACGGGAACTATTACATCTTCCAGCGCTTGAGCTACGGCCCGGCCAGCGTGCGCGAGTTCGACACCGTGAAAAACGGCATCGTTCGCAACCTGAAACGCAATCGAGCCCGTGAACAGGCCCAGAAGGCACTGGAAGAATTCAACAATAAGTTCGCGACCGGCGGCGACTTCGAAGCTGCCGCAAAGGAAATGGAGTTGGAGGTGAAAACCTCTCCGTTTTTCGACAACAATCGCTTTTCGACCATGGGCACCGAGTTGAATCTGGACGCTCGTGTTCGGTCCAGTATCTTCAATCTTGCCAAGGTCGGCGATGTTACCGAAATCTTCCAGACCGGCGTCAACCATGTGATCTGCATGTGGAGCGCCGAAAACGACGGCGCCCCGCTGGAATGGGATACCCACAAGGATCGCATCAAAGCCGACGCCGCGGTTATCGCTCAGAAGGAGTTGATCAAGGAAACCCTGGAAGCGATCAAGGCCGCCGCCTTGAAGGACCCGGAAAAGCCGCTCAAAGAGTTGAAGGGCAAGCGCGACTGGTTGAAGGACGACTTCTTTACCGAATCGCCCGAATTCGGCCAGGCTTCCATTCCCTACCAGATCCGCCGCGAGGGTATCGATTTCGATAACGACATCTACAGCCTGGAAGCGGGTCAGTTCCTGGAAGGATTCGAATCTTCGGCCGACACCCGCTTCGTACTGGCCCGCGTTACCGAGAAACTGGAGCCCGACATGAACAAATTCGAGGAAGAGCGCTTCACCATCGTGGAGAACCTGCGCGCCGAGAATGGCAACATGTTGTTGCAGAGCTACCTGTACGAAAAACAGAAACAATACGATCCCGAACAGAAAGTTCGCGGCCGTCTGTTGGCCCAGCTCAACAGGCGTTGACCTTTCGTGAAACCCCATGAGAAAAGCTGCCCTCGGGCAGCTTTTTTTTTGATGAAGTGAGGAGAACAGCATGTCCAACTGGTCCGATACCGACGCTGCTTCCTATGTGAAGACCTACGCCGAGTACGGCGAGGACCCGGCTTTGAGGGTCTATACAAGTCGACTGTTGGGGCGTGACCCCTCGCTGGTGCTTCACGGCGGGGGCAATACCTCGGTCAAAACCACCATGACGGATGAACTGGGCCGCAAGGTTCAGGTGCTTTGCGTCAAGGGCAGCGGTTGGGATCTGGCCGATATCGAACCGGCGGGCCTGCCCGCGTGTTACCTGGAGCCTCTTCAGGCCTATCGCGCCCTGGATGCGCTGAGCGATGAGGATATGGTCAACGGCGTACGACGCGCCCTGTTGTCCACCGCCTCGCCCAACCCCTCGGTGGAAACCCTCTTGCACGCTTTTCTGCCTCATAAATTCATAGATCACACCCATGCCGACGCGGTCCTGGCTTTGGCCAACCAGCCGAATGCCGAGGAACTCTGCCGTAAGATCTACGGCGACCGCATGGGCATTGTCCCCTACATCATGCCCGGTTTCCTGCTGGCAAAAAAAGCCGTCGAGGTTTACGAGGCCGACCCCGATGTGGAAGGACTGATCCTCGTCAATCACGGTATCTTTTCCTTCGGCGATACCGCACGGGAGAGTTACGAACGCATGATCGAGATGGTGGATCTGGCTAAAAAGCACATCGCGGAACACGGCAGCATATCCTTCGAACCCATCAGCCATACGCCGCTTGACGGTAATTTTGCCCCGTTCCTGTCCGTTCTGCGCGGACGTTTGGAAAACCATCCCGAGGGTATCGGCGGCGTAGTGCTGCAAGCCCGTACTTCCGCTCAGGTCGAAACCTTTCTGGCTCGTTCCGATCTCGCCGAGGTTACCGCGCGCGGCCCCGTTACCCCGGATCATGTCATCCGCACCAAGCAGAAACCCCTGGTGATCGCCGATGCCCGCTTGGATGATCCGAATGCCTTTGCCGCTCAGGTGGATATCCTGTTGGCGGAGTATGTGACGGACTACCACGACTACTTCCGCACCCAGGTGGAGGCGAAGAACACCGCCCGCAAAGAGTTGCATCCCTTGCCGCCGGTCTTCCTGATTCCCGGCATCGGCCTGGTCACCGCCGGGAAGACCGCCAAGGCCGCCAATATTGCCGCCGATATCTACCTGCACACCATCGACACCATCATCAAGGCTGAAATGGTCGGCAGCCACCAACCGCTTTCTCGGGACCACCTTTTCGACATGGAGTACTGGTCGTTGGAACAGGCAAAGTTGGGTAAAAAGAAACCCAAGCCCATGGAAGGCAAGGTCACGCTGGTCTCGGGCGCCGCGGGCGGTATCGGCCGGGCCGTCGCGGAATCCTTCGCTCGCGCGGGCAGTAACCTGGTGCTGACCGACCTGGACCCCGCGGCCCTGTCTGAACTGGCGGGCGCTTTGAAAACACGGCACGGGGTAGCAGTCGCCACCCATATGTGCGATTTGACCGACCACTATTCGGTGCAAGCCCTGGTCGACGCCGCCGCGAACAGTTTCGGCGGCTTGGATGTGGTGGTTTCCAACGCGGGTGTCGCACCGGTGGGTCCCATCGCCGAGGCGCACGAAACCCTGGAAGCCAGCCTGAAGATCAACCTGATGGCCCACCAGTACCTGGCTTCCGCATCGTGCAAGCTTATGGTGCGGCAGGGCACCGGCGGCTGTTTGTTGTTCAACGCATCCAAAAGCGCCTTCAATCCCGGTCCCGGCTTCGGCGCCTACAGTATTCCCAAGGCCGCTTTGATTGCGCTGATGAAACAATACGCCGTGGAATTCGCGCCCATGGGCATTCGTTCCATGGCCGTCAACGCCGACCGCATCCGCACGCCGCTGTTGGATATGGAGGCGGTCGCCCAACGGGCCGCCTCCCGAGGCCTGGAACTGGATGAATACTTCCGCTCCAACCTGTTGGGCCGCGAGGTCCTTCCGGAAGACGTTGCCGACGCCTTCTACCACCTCTACCTGTCCGAAAAGAGTACGGGCACCCTGCTCACGGTAGACGGCGGCAACATCGCGGCCTCGCCGCGTTAGTCGACCGCGACACGCGGTAACGGCCGTTAAACGGAGTTAAGTCGACGCCTTACTTTATTAGGCCCGAACGGTGTTCTAAATTTACTTGACATGGCGCTCGTGAAGTTTTACAATTATTTTGAATTGATTCATTGCATCGATTCATCCATCAATAAGTTTCGGAGGGAGGTTCCTTGCACGCCACAAGTGTTCCTCCCATTTTTCTTTCTGGGACATTTTCCTTGTACGGCGTAGAATAGAGCGGACTTAAATTCGAGAGGTCTCAGTCCATGAGAATCTTATGCGCTCTACTGTTTTGCCTGCCGCTTTTTGCCGCCGAATCCTACCGCGACTTGCGTCTCCAGGCCCGCAAAGCCTATCAGGCACAGAACTACACCCTGTTCTATTTCATTTCCGAAAAGGCGCACAAGCAGCGTCCCGACGACGTGAACGGCATCTTGAACCTGGCCGTTGCCTGCGCCTTAACGAAACGTTCGCCGCAGGCCGTCAAATTGTTGGAAAAGCTGGCCGCACTGGGCCTGGCTTACGACACCACCAAACTGCCGCTGCACAAACCCCTGGAGAAGCATTCGGGTTATATCAGGGTCACCAAAAAGCTGGCCGCCAACCGCAAGCCGATCAGCCGGGCCCAAAAGGTCTTTACCCTGCCGCAAAACGATTTCTACCCGGAAGGCATCGCCCACGATCCCAAGACGGGTCATTTCTTCATCGGCAGTGTGTACCATCGCCGTATCGACCGCTTCGACGCCAAGGGCAAAAGCGCGCCGTTCATTACGCCCGCACGTGACGGTATCTGGAGCGTCATGGGCCTTGCCGTGGACAGCAAACGGAACGAATTGCTGGTTTGCAGCGCGGCCATGGACCAGACGGGAAACCTGAAACCGGAAGAAAAGGGCCGCTCCGCGGTGTTCCGCTACAACCTGGCCGACGGCAAGCTGAAGTCGCGTATCCTGTTGGCGGAAAAGGACAAGGAGCACGCGCTGGGCGACTTGGTGCTTGCGAAGGACGGAACCGCCTACATCAGCGACGCCCGCGGCGGCGGTATCTACACCCTGGCCCCCGATGCAGATCAATTGACCCTACTGATCAGTTCGTCGGACCTGGCTTCGCCCCAGGGCATGGCCTTTTCCAAGGACGAAACCATGCTCTACATCGCCGATTGGACCTACGGCCTGTTTGCCTACGCGATGAAATCCAAGAAGTTGAAACGCGTCACCCCCGCCCGTCCCGCGGTACTCAACGGTATCGACGGCCTGGTGCGTCACGGCGATTACCTGGTCGGCATCCAAAACGGCATTCAACCCAACCGGGTCGCCCGCTGGAAACTGACCCTGGACGGCACCCACGTCATTACGGAAGAGGTGCTTGAGTCGGCCAACCCCGTCTTCGATGAACCCACGCTGGGTACCCTGGTGGGTGACAAGCTGTATTTCGTCGCCACCAGCCACTGGCCCCGGTACAAGGACAACAAGCCGCTGCCGGCCGAGGAATTGGAACCGATTCACATCCTTTCTTTGGACTTGAAAGCGCCGTAACCTGCGCGAGTCGGAACCGATCCTTTCCTGAAAACCAACCCGGGCCGAACCGGGCGCCCCGTCCCGGGACCACGTCAAAGATGACATGAGGCGGCTAAGCCCAACCCGCCGGATTATGATAATCCGGAAGATAAATACAAAGCCGGTCCTTCTCGCGGTAGTTGAACAACCATCATACCGAGCGGGCGGGAAGTTACCCCTAAAAAAATGGCAACTCGATGCGGCAGGGCTGCCTCTTCCCAGGAAGAGAACCGGAAGTGACTTACGAAGGGCTTCCCTTCCCCGGCAGCAAAGTTGTTGCGTTCAAAAATACAATCCATGTCTCGGGCACAGGTCCGTTTGGACCTGAAAAAGGCGTATTTTCCCCGGAAAGTCGGCTTGCCGATCCGCAAAACAGGGGTTCAATCCCTCAATCGAGTTCCCCACGGGAAAAATTTGACAACTTCAGGGCGAATTTCGAGCCGGTCGCGACCATGGAACTCGACCCGATTTCCGAAATGACAACCGGAAATCGCGCCAAGTTGGGTTATTTTCCCGAGAAAACAGCTGTCTGGCGGGTATGCCCGGGGGTCTTTCCCGGGATTGGAACCGCCTGCCGACCTGAAAGGTAGTTCTATTCTCGGGAATGATACTACCTTCGTGGTCGCAAGGTAGTCCCAATCCCGGGCATCGATAGACCTGAAGCGGTCCAAAACGGGCATTTTTGCAAAAAACTTGCTGATTTATGGACCAAAGCCATGTTTAACATCCAAATTAGATGTTTTTACAAATAAGCAACGGCCTCAGTGCTAATACCGACGACAGCGTCGTACTCAGATGCGAATTGTGGTGGTGGATAAACCCCGGCCGGCGCATCCGGCGCATGCCGGCGCCTTTGTCGTGCGCCGGCTTTCTGATATGATAAGGGCCCTTTGAGAACTTCAAGGCCGGGCGGGAAATGCGCAGTTCAACCTTCGATCCAATCCACATCTTCAGTGAAAACGCCGTACAGGCTTTCGACCGAGGGGCCGGCCGGGCCCTGATCGGCGGGCGTAATCCGCATCTGGGTAATTTGTTGCTGGCCGAACGCAACATCTACTATCTTCAGATCCTCTACGGCATGCTGTTGCTGCGACGCGCCCAAAATCTCGAGCCGCTTTACGAGGACCTTTACGACAGTGTTCGTCAAGCTCAATCGCTGGTGGAAGGCAAAGATTACGACCTGGACCATTTCCGGGCCGACCTGGATCAATTAACCGCCTGGGGATTGACCAATTCCCGCATCGAGAAAGAGCGCATTCGCGGCTATCGGGATAATCGTAAACGCAAGTTTCGCTACAGCCTTACGGAGGAAGCGAGCGCTTTCCTCAACTGGCTGGAGGAGCGCCTGCATGAGGACTTGGAAGAGCGAGGCGCCGACGCCCGGAACCAGCTCGAAGACGCGGTGCACAGCCTTAAAGACCTCCTGCGTTACCTGCGCGCCTTTCGCCCCGATCAAGGCGGCGAGGAAGAGGCGCGCCGGGTGACCTACCACCTGTTGAAAGTAGAGGAAATTACCAACGCCATCCACGTCAACCTCAGCGATTTCAACGCGCGTCTGCTGGGATTCATTACCCGATCCTACAACCACCGTGAGCTGAAAGACATCATCGTGGAACTGGAAACCTACCTTCAGGACTTCCTGCGCAAGATGGGCAGCCTGAACCAGGAAGTCATGCCGCTGCTGGAAACCCTGAACAAGGACAAATACATGACCCGCATCGCGGCGGCTCTGGAAATCATGGAGGAGGAACGCAAGCGCGCTCCCCACTTCCTGCGCCGCAACCGGCAGAATCCGGGTCATCGCAATATCCCTCGCGACCTGCTGGCCTTTCACCGCCAGGGCGGCTTATTGGATCAACTGTGCGGACGCATCCACGAATCGGCGTTTATGGTGGTGCGCAAGATGTACGCCTACCTGCGCGAACTGGAGCGTAAAAGCCACCGCATCGAAGATATCCGCGACCGTCTGACCGAGTTGGTGCAATGCAATGAAGACATGGTGCCGCGCGATTTCTTCCAGGAACTGATCAGCCCGGTGCTCATGCGGGCGGATCCGCATCACTGGAACGACCACGAAAAGGCCGACCCGCCGCGCCCGCGTAAATACTACCAACGCGAGGAAGACCGGCCCAAGAACTACCTCCGCGACAAACGAGAGGGCCTGAAACCCGCCAACAGCATGGAAATGCAACGCATGTTGGAACTGGACGACTGGCTGCGCGGCCGGGTCTTTCGCGACCGCAACCGCAAAATCTCGCAAGGCGCCTTCTCCGGTTACGAGGATTTTGCGCGCCTCATCCGCCTGGCCAAAAGCGGTTACCTGAACGGCGGCCGTCGTCTGGCCCGGATCGGCTACCGCCTGGACACCGAATCGGATGAAATCTCCCTGACTCTGGAGGAACGTACCCTCCGCTTCCGGGATATGCGTATCGAGGACCTGAAATAGCGGTTTTTTGAGGTTCCCGATTCTTTGTAGGCCTTGAAGGGCCGATGATGCGGCGATTCCGGGGGCAGGCGCCCCCTTCATTCGCTCAACGTTGTAGTTACAGGTTGCGCTCGACCAGCGCGTTCAGCGCCGTGACGGGCATGGCGCCGCTCAGCCGCTCTACAACCGAACCGTTTTTGAACATCATCAGTGTGGGAATGGATGTGATTTGGTATTTGACCGCCAGATCCTGGTTTTGGTCCACATCGACCGATGCCACCATAATGTCGTCCCGACGTTCCGCCATGTTCTCCAAAAGCGGACTCATCTGACGGCAAGGGCCGCACCAGGGCGCTTGGAAATCGACCAGAACAGGGCGGTCGGCCTGAAGGACGTCGTTAAAACTAGTGTCAGTAACCTCGAAAATTGTGGTTTCAAGCGTCATAAGGGGGAACCTCCTGGACTAACAGAGACCGGCATCATCAATAAAACGCATCGATCGACTACTGGGGAAACACCGTGGCAGCCTGTTCATTTCCTATATACGACAATCGAATCTGAAAAGTGCCAAGGGAAATAAGAAAGCCTTGGAACAAAGATCGCGAGCTGCTTACAAGTAAATTCTACACCATACCGCAAAAAAACGCGAAGCGAATCTTTATCTCACAACCTTTCCAGTGTAAATCGAGTGTGACTTATCTCACTTGAAATATACAAAAGCCTGATGAGGCGGAAAGGCTGCCACAATTCCCAGAAGCAACTCGTATTGGAAACCGGGACCAAGGGCAGCTTTCCAACCACTTTTGGCGGGGTGAAACGTCTTTCATCCCTGTTTTTCAATAATCCCTGGCAGTCAGTTAGTTATCTCACGTAGACTTAGTGAACCGGCTGCAATTTCTTTGATTTCGGCAGTCAACAAACCAGGTCTTCCCATCTCCGCGGTGGAGTAATTGATGCAAGAAGATAATAGCGATTTCAGTCATGATTCCGGTTTCAAGAACCTGATCCTGGATTTCCCCAGAGAAACCATCGACTGGCTGCTTCCCGGCGTGGAAAAGGTATACGGTAAGATCGTAAAGATCAGCTTTCCGCTTCAGGAAGCGAAGAAACAGAAGCTCACGGACAGGGGCAGGCGCAATGATTCGGCCATATACATAGAGTTCGAAAACGGCAAGGCGCTTGTGCCCCTGATTGAACACAAAGGCGACAATTACAGCTTCTCCATCTACAAAATGGCCCATTACGCCCTGGATCTGGCCGAGCACTTCAAGGGGGTTCCGATCCTTCCCATCGTCGTTTTCACGGATAAGGAGGAATGGCGGAAAGATGTCCAACGGGAGATCAGTCTGGAGGCTTTCGGGGTGCTGTGGTTCTACTTCACCTTTGCACGCGTCAAGTTAAGTGAGATCCCGGCCAAATTAGTGGCCGGCAGCAAGAACCCGGTGAAGCATATCCTGTCGCCGTTGATGCGCTACGACAAGGAAAATCGACTCACGGTTGCGGCCGATGCCTATATCAACCTGAGTCGCCTGACCGACCCGATCCGATTTAGAAAGTACACGGATTACATTGACAAGTACGCTAAAATAGATTTAGAAGAACATGAGGCCCTGGAGTCCTTGATCAACGAGGAAGAGGAGATCGTCATGATGAAGCAATACTGGTTTGAGAAGGGCGAAGAGAAAGGGATTAAGCGCGGCGAAGAGAGAGGCGAAGAAAGAGGCATAGAGAAAGGGAAGAAGGAAGGCCTGTTAGAAGCCGCCAGAGGGATGCTCGCTGAAGGTGTCGAGTTGAAAGTCATCCTCCGAATCACCGGACTCTCCGAAGAAGAAATCAAGCCGGAAACGCCGTCTGAAGATTAAGCATCGGCAATAGATGTGGCCGGCCGTTTCTCCTTTAAGTAATTCTAAAGGACTCCAGTTTCATCCGGGGCAAAACAAAACTCCCGACGATCCTTCGATTAACGATTGCAGTTGAACAGGTCTACCAGGTCTCGGACAGTTGAGCCGTTCGGCCAGTTGTTGAGGTAGGTTTCGTAGAGGTCCGTGCGGAAGCAGGGGGTTCCGCCTACCGTCAGGTTGAACGGGCCGAAGGTTTGTTCCGTCTCACCCTCTACCGCGATGGAGAATCTCGTGAACTCAAGTTGGGTTGTACCCGTGTTGATCGGGTTGGCCGTGCCTCGGATGCTCAACAGCGTGCCCGTTCCGTCGATCGCGTTGACCGGAGAGACCTGGGTTACCGTCAGACGGCCCGGCTCCCTGGAAACCACCGGGGCGCTCCAGCGTCGGCTCAGGGTTTCCTCGTGTCGGGTGTCAGTTCGCAGGGTGATCAGGCTCGGGTCGTAGGTGATGTCGAAGCTGTAGCCGTAGACCGGGTCTACCGGCAGTTGATCCAGTTGGATCCGCAATTCGAAGCTCGTGCCCACATCCACTGTCAGGTCCTCGGCCGGGATGCCGATGTCGATACTGCCGCTGCCCCTGGTCGGAACGCCCTGGCAATAGTTTGCGATCAACTCCACGTTTTTCTGTAGAATGAGCACCGCGTCCATGACGGTGATATCGCCGCTGCAATTGGTATCGGCAACGCACAGCGGCAGCGGATCGTAGTCCGTCGCCACACCCGAGACCGCGTTGAGGATTTGCAGGGCGTCGAAGGCCTGGTCATCGTCGCCGTCGCCGTTGATATCGCCCAGAGCCCTGGGACAGGCGCCCTCGGTGACACAGAACTGACCGTTGCCCGTGCGGGCCAGGGGATTGCCCCCGTTGAACATGAAGAAGGACGGATCGAAGCGCAAATCGCTGCACATGTCTTCCGTCGCCTCGGGCTGAACGCGGAAGCGCAGGCCGATCAGTTCGCCCGGCTCCTCGGTACTCAAGGTCAGTTGATCGATATCGGAGGCGTTCACCACCACGCGGCCCGGTTCGAAGGCAGTGCTTTCCACGAAGTCCCATTCCTCGACCAGGGTGTCCGCCGTTTCCTGACCCAAGAATTCCAGCACGGTGGGGTCGTAGAAGACGTCGAAGCGGAACAGCCGTACCTCGAAAGCCGCCTCGACGGCCTGCACGCGCACCGGGATTAGGATTTCATCGCCTGCCGGCGCGCCGTGTTCGCCGTTGATCCAAACGTCAAGCAAACCGCCGTCACGCAGGCAACCGCTGAAGCTGCCGGAAGCAAACGCGCCGCTGCCTCGCAGGATCGTCAGCAGGAAGTAGTTGACCCCGCCGTCCGTATTCGTGGTGTCGTAGTCGAATTGGTAGGTGCCGCCGCCCAGATGCTCCCAGGAGGTCAGGTCGATCGGCGGATCGTAACCGTCCTGTAATTGGACCTCGGGCGCGCCGATATCGGTGACCGCCGTTCCGCCGGAGGTTACCGTGGCCTGAACCACGATCTTTGGACACTCGGCCACGGAGACGCTGTCGATGGTCACCATCAGGTCAGCGGCCTCGTATTTAGCCGTAAGACTCAAGTCCCGGTACTTGCGGAAGCCGAAGAGGCTGATGTAGTAATCGCCCGCGACGGGGTTGTCGAAGCGAACCGATTCGTCGTTGCCGTTTCTGAAGGGCGCCGCGTCAAAGCTTCCCAGGTCAGGCAGGCTGCCGCGTCGCACGTACAAATCGGCGTCGCCCTTGCCGCCGAACATCTCGATGTCCAGCGTGTCCTGTCCCGCGGGCACCGCGATACGAAAGTGCTTCCAACTGTTTTTGGCTCCGTCCAGATCGGTAACCACCTCACCGTTGGCCAGATCGACCACGCCGGAAAGCTCGCACCAGCGGTAGTCGGCGCTGTCGGCCAGGGACAGGTCGATCACTTGCGCGCTTACTTCTACCAGGTGTGTCCCCCCGTCCGGGAAGGCGGTGGTGTAGTTCAGGGTGTAGAAGCCGGGCGTCTGTGACTCGGTGACGGTGAAACTTTGCGCCAGTCCGTCTTCACTCAGGGTGAAATCGCTTGCGCTCAGGCCCCCCACGCCGTTGCCGTCCATGGTGACTTCCACATCCACGGCCAGATTCGGGCAGTTATCCGTGTAGACGCCCACCAGGTCGAGGCTGCCGCTCAGCGCGGAGTACTGGGCAAACAGGTTGACGTCGGTCAGGTAGGAGGCCGCGTATACGCCCAGGAAGTATTCACCCGGTTGCGGGTTTTCAATGACCAGCGGTTGCCCGGGTTGATTGAACCAACTCATGTGGTCGTAGTTGCCCAGGGCCGGCAGATCGCCTTTTTTCACGAACAGATCGAAGTCACCGGCTCCGCCGAAGACCTGTATTTCCAGGCGATCTTGCAAGGGTGGCACTTCCAGCCGGAAGTAGGCCCAATCGCCGGGCGCCGCGCCGATGCCGGTGATGGTCTCGCCGTTGGTGATGTCGATGACGCCTGAGATCAGGCAGTTTTGGATCTGTTGGTTGAAGAAGGCTGTTTCACCCTCGTAGGTCACGCTCACGTCGATGGTGTGTTTCTGCCCGTCCGTGTTTTGGGTGGTGTAGACCAGTTCATAGTCGCCGGAAAGAGTCGCACCGTTGTAGACGAAAGGCACCGGCACGCCGTCTTCCAGGATGGTGAAGTTATCGGCGCTCAGGCTGTTGACCGCCTCGCCGTTATTGGTGACCTGGACCCAGATCGCGATATCCGGGCAGTTCTCGATACGGTTCAGGACGTATTCAATGTCCAGGTCGACCACGGGCGCCGTGACATCGATCGTATGGCTGTCAAGGTCATCCTCGCCGGCGGCTCCGTTATCGGGCGTGGAGTCCGGGTCGGGATCACCCGCGCCGACCAGTTCGACAATCACTTCCAACGCGCCCGCGCTCTCTACGCGTACGCTGAAGTCCAGGTGCTCGCTTGCGCCGGCGGGCAGGTCGGCCGGTTCCCAAAGGCCCGAATCGAGGGCGCCTGCCGCCAGGGTCAAGCCGGCGGGGAGGGTGACGGCCACGCTCAAGCCGGAAGCGGGGTTGGGTCCGTCGTTGGTAATGGACAGCGAGAAGGGCACCACATCGCCCACTACCGCGTTGTTGACGGCACTCGCCAGGTCAAGACTGATATCGGCCTCGCCGACACTGACGCGGGTGTAATCGTCCTCGTCCGCCGCGCCGTTGCCGGGCCGGCTGTCCGGGTCGTTTTGATCGGACAGGGCCACCTCGGCGATCAGGCTCTTGTCGCCGTCGGCAAGCACTGTCACCGACAGTTCCAGTTCCACCACCGAGCCGTTGGGTAGCGCGGCGGGCGTCCAGATGCCCGTGCCGCTGTCGTAGCTGCCGCCGCCGTTATCGCCCGCATAGTCCAGACCGCTCGGCAGGAAGATAGCCACCTCCACGCCCGTGGCCGGTTCGGGACCGTCGTTGCCTAGGGTCAGGGTGAAGGTAACCGTGTCCCCGGCCAAAGGCGCGGGGTTGTCGACCACGCCGGCCAGTGCGAGGTCCGCCCGCGACGGCGGTTCCCAGCCGATGTCGTACATCAGCGCCGCGCCCAGACCCATCTCGTGGGTGGCGGCGCCGTAGTAGGCGCGCATGAAGTCCAGCGGCACCAGCGAGTTGCTGTAGTGCGACACGGAGGAGCCGCTTTGGTAGGGATTGGGCGCGAACATTTCCACGTGGCCGCTGCTTGTGCGTCCGGCTGTCAGGTGCGTGGAAGCGGCTTTTACATTGTCGCCGATCCAGTGCAGATTGCCCGAGTTCACCACGGCGCTCGCGCGCTCGCCCTGGGTCAATTGCGTCAGCATGCGGTTGCGGCTGTGATCTTCCAGGTTCCGCGTGTAGGCGTCGGGCAGGTTCTGGAAGTAAACGCCGCCGCTGTTCATCAGCGATAGGAAACCCAGGCCGTGGCCCATCTCGTGGATGAGCACCGTCACCAGGTCGATATTCTGACCCGGATTCTGGTCCAGGCCGTAGTACCAGCCCACATTGCCCAGGCAGGCGGCGCTGTCCAGTTGACCGTTGAAGGAAGCGTTGATCTCGTGATCGGCGCCGTTGAGGTCGGTCCCCGCCAGGGCATTGGCCAGCGCCATGGGATACCAGGTGCCGGCGACCGGCGCATTGGCGAAGTCACGCGCCACGTTCTTGGGACCGGCGGAGCCCAGGGTGGCGCCGCTGCTGGTACAGGTCAGGTTGCCGAAGTTGGCGCGAACCACGATGTCCACATCGCTTTGCAGCAACGCGCCCCACAGATCGGCCGCGTATTGGAAGGCAATCAAACGCTGCTCGCCCAACGTGGTTCCGGTATTGCCGCCGACCGCCGGGACCGGGGTCGGATCGTTGAAGCCGGTACCGGGAGGATCCGCATTGAGGATGACGATGCGCGCACCGATGCCGGATTTGGGCACCACGTTGACACTGTCCTGGTCGTCCTCAGCGGGATTGCCGTTGGCGACGGTGGAATCCGGGTCGCCGGGACTTGCCGCCGTAATCTCGGCCTCGAAAGCGGTGAGACCGATCGCATTGGCCTGGACTTGCACTACCAGCGCTTCGCTTTGGCCGGCGGGCAGGTCGCCCAGGTTCCAGACGCCGCCGCTGTAATCGCCGGAAGCGCTGATCAAGGTGAGGTTCAAGGGCAGGTGCGCGGTGACCTGAATGCCCGTGGCCAGGACGGGTCCGTCGTTGCGCACGGTGATGGTGAAGTTGACCAGGCCGCCCAACAGCGGATTGCCGTTGTCCACATCCACGGTCAGGCTGAGGTCCGCACGCGGCACCAGGACGGGCACCACGGTGACACTGTCGCGGTCGTCTTCGGCTTCCTCACCGTTGTTGGGCGAGGAATCCGGGTCTTCCTGGTCGGCCGCAAAGACCTCGGCAACGGTAAGCAGCGGCAGTTGTTCGTTGACGCGCACCGTGATGTCGATGGTGTCGCTTGCGCCGGAGGTCAGCGAGCCCACATCCCAGATGCCGGTGCCGAAGTTAAAGTCGCCGGTGTCGCTGAGCCAGGTTATGCTGTTGTCCAGGGGCAAAACCACCTTGACCGATGTGGCCGTATCGGGACCCGCGTTGCTGACCGTAACGGTATAGGTGATCTCCGCACCGACCTCGGGTTCGGTATCGCTGACGGTCAGGGTGAGACTGAGATCGGCAGTGCCGCTGCCGGTGGGTACGATGGTGACGGCACCCTGGTCGTCCTCGCCCGGCGCGCCGTTGCCCGGTGTGGAATCGGGATCGGCCGCCGCGCTGAAGGAGACCTCGCCCGTGAAGGTCATGGCGCTACCGGAAGCAACTGTCGCAGATAGGGTCAGCACGTCGCTTGCACCGGAAGCCAGGTCGCTGACCGACCAGACACCGGCCGTATAATCGCCGCTGTCGCTGACGTAGGTCAGGCCGGCCGGCAGGGCTGCCGCGATATCGGCGCTCGTCAATTCGTCGGGGCCGTGGTTGGTAAGGGTCAGCGTGAAGGTGACGGTATCGCCGAAGTCTGGCGCGGTATCGTTGACGGTCACTTCCAGGCTGAGATCCGCCTCACCGCGACCGCCCCAGCCCAGGTCTTCCATCAGGTTCACCGACAGACCCGGGTTGTGGTTGGGACCGGTGTAGGAGGGTTCCATCAGTTCGTTGGGCGCAAGCGAGGTGGAGAAGTGGCTTACGGAGGAACCGGGCGCGTAATTACCGGGCGCGTACATCTCCACGTGGCCGCCGCCGGTACCGGAGGTCAGTGCGCCGCTGCCGGCGTTCACGGAGGCGCCGGTCCAATGCAGGTCGCCGGTGTCGCGGGCGCTGTTCGCGCGTTGGGTCGCGGTGAGCGCGGGCCAGTTTTTGTTCAAACTATGGTCTTCCAGGAAGGTCATGAAGACATCGGGGAAACCCTGGAAGGTTGCGCCGGTCTGACCGTTGACCAGGGTGGAGAAACCCAAACCGTGGGCAAACTCGTGCAACAGCACGCTGACCAGGTCGATATTGCTGCCCGGTCTGGCGTCCAGGCCGTAGTACCAGTTGGTGCCGCGCATACAACCGTCGTTATTGTCGATCTGACTGTTGAAGGTGGCGTTGATCTCCGGATCTGCGCCGTTTAAATCGGTTCCCGCGATGGAGTGGGCCAGGGCCGCGTGGTACCAGGTGCCGGATTTGGGGGCGCCCGGAAAATCTTTTTCCACGCTGTTGGGTCCGGCCGCGCCCAACACGCCCGAAGAACTGTTGCACTGTAAGGGGTCGAATTTGGCCCGCACCACCACGGTGCTGTTGATCTCCAGCAGCGAGGCCCAGATATCGGCCGCGTAGCGGAAGGCGATCAGGCGTTGTTCGCCCAGGGTGACGCCGGAGTTGCCGCCCACGGGCGCGGCGGGCGTGGGATCGTTGAAGCCCTCACCCGGCGCGTCGGCGTTGAGAATGACGATTTCCGTGGTAACCGGAACCTTGGGCAGCAGTTCCAAGGACACCTGATCGTCCTCGGCGGCATTGCCGTTGCCGGGCACGGAGTCCGGGTCGGGCAGGCTTGAACCGGTAATCTCGGCGGAGACTTCCTTCACCCCGGCGGTTTCGGCCCAAACCAGCAGTTCGAAGGAGGCGCTGCTGCCCGGTCCCAGCGTAGGCGGGTTCCAACGATTCAGGCCGAGGTCATAGCTGCCGTCGCCCAGTTGCTCGATCAGGTTGATCCCGGCGGGAAGCGTCACGGTCACCTGCACCGATTGCGGGGTTTCAGGACCGTTGTTGGTTGCCGTAAAGCGCAGGGTCACGGGCTCGCCCACGAACGGCGCGGGATCGTCGGCAGTCATTGCCAGGCTGAGATCGGCCTTCGGTTGTGCCGCCGGTTCCAAAACGATCCGATCATGATCATCCTCAGCGGGTTGACCATTCCCTGGCGTCGAGTCGGGATCACTCAGGTTGGCGGTCATCAACTCGGCCTCGAAGGTCACCGGCGCGGCGGTGGTCACCACGGCCTCGATGCTCAGCGACGCCAGGGCGCGCGCGCCGTTCAGGTCGCCCACGGTCCATACGCCGGTGTTGACGTTATAGCCGGGGTGACTGACAGCGGAAAGGCTGAGACCGGCGGGTAGCGGCGCCAGCACCGTGACATCGCCGGTAGGATCGGGGCCGTTGTTGTTGACATCCACGGTCAGGGTAACCACGCCGCCCTCGTCAGGGGTCAGATCGTCGGCGCTGATGGTCACCGTCAGGTCCGCGCTGCCTACCGATGCCGATGCGGAATCGTCTTCGCCGGCCTGACCGTTGCCCGGCGTGCTGTCCGAATCGCCCGTATCGCTCGCGGCGATCTCGGCGCTGAAGGTTTTGACGCCGATACCCACCACGGCCTCGATCTGCACAACGGCGGTGTTGCCGTCCAAAACCGTGCCCACGGTCCATTCGCCGGTCCCGTCGTCATAACTGCCGTCACCGTCGGCGCCGCTGAAGGAGAGCCCGGGCGGCAGCAACGCGTCCACGATGATCGCGCCCGCGTCCTCGGGTCCGTCGTTGCTGACGGAAAGCGTAAACGTGACCGTATCGCCGGGTTCGGCGCCCGGGTTATCCACCTGCAAGCCCAGGCTCAGGTCGGCGCTGCCACGCGCATTCCAGCCGATGTCGGCGAACAGGGCCAGGGCCAGGCCCGGATCGTGGTTGGGGCCCGTGTAGGAGGGCTCCATCAATTCGTTGGGCGAAAGCGAGGTGGAGAAGTGGCTTACCGAGGAACCCGCGCGGAAGGGATTGGGCGCGTACATCTCCACATGCCCGTTGGAAACGCCCGCATTCAGCACCCCGGAGGAGCCGGTGACCCGCGGACCGATCCAATGCAGGTTGCCGGTGCGAACGGCTGAAGCGGCCCGACCGCTGTCGGTGAGGTTGTCCCAGGTCCCGCCGGCAGCGTGATCTTCCAGGCGCTTCATGTAAACGTCGTTCATACCCAGGAACCGCTGACCGGTGCGACCGTTGACGAATGTGGAGAAACCCAGGCCGTGGGCGAACTCGTGCAACAGAACGCTGACCAGGTCGATATTGCGGCCGGGATTGCCGTCCAGGCCGTAGTACCAGCCGGCGCCGCTGAGGCAGTTGTTATTGTTGTCCATGGAACTGTTGAAGCGAGCGCGAATCTCGGCGGTCTCGCCGTTCAGGTCGCTCCCGGCAATGGCATTGGCCAGGGCCATGTGGTACCAGGTATCGCGTTCGGGCGCGCCGGGGAAGTTGCGCGCAACGTTTTTGGCGCCCGCGCTGCCCAACACGGCGGAACTGGAAGAACAGGTCAAGGGGTCGAAGTTGGATTCCACCACAATGGTCACGTCGCTGTTGATCATCTGACCCAAAATGTCGGCCGCGTGCTGGAAGGCGTTGAGCCGTTGTTGCCCCAGGGTTGCGCCGTCGTTGCCGCCGACCGGACTGGTGGGCGTGGGATCGTTGAAGCCCTCGCCCGCCGCGTCGGCGTTCAAAATAACGATGGTAGCGCCGCCGGTCGCCCGCGTGGTGACGGTAGCCTCGGCCCGATCGTCCTCGACCGGCGAGCCGTTATTGGGCAAGGAATCGCTGTCCAACTGGTCCATGGCGCGGATTTCGGCCGCCAGGGTTCTGGCGCCCGGCAGGTCCACCGAAACCTCGATCGCCAGGGAGGCGGAGCCGGCAACGGGCACGGCACCCACGGTCCAGACGGCGGTATCATCGCTGTAACTGCCGTCGCCGCTGTGGCCGACGTAGGTGAGACCCGGAGGCAGCTGCGCCTTGACGGAAACCCCGCTCGCGTCGAAGGGACCGTTGTCGTTGGTGACCGTAAGGCTGAAGCTGACATGGTCGTCCACGGTGACCACGGGTTCGCTGACCGTCATATTCAGTTGCAGGTCGGCCTCGGGAACCTGGACGAACAGGCGGTCGAAGTCGTCCTCGGCCGCGTTGCCGTTGTTGGGCGTGGAGTCGGGATCGTCCTGAAGCACCGAGGTCACCTCGGCCTTGACTTCCTTCTCGCCGCGACTGCCCGCGCTCAAATCGACGGTCAGGGTTTTGCCGTCGCCGGAAGCAATATCGCCCGGCGACCAGGTGTTGCCGGAGAAGGTTCCGTCGCCGCCGCTGCCGATCAACCCGTAACCCGTGGGCAGGTTCACCGTGACCGCAATGGATTCGGCCGTATCGGGACCGGCGTTGGCCAGATCCACGGTCAGGGTGACGGTCTCGTCGGGATTGGGATTCTGATCATCGATGCCCATCACCAGTGACAGGTCGGACGTGCCCAGCGGTTGGGCGTCGATATCGATACCGGCCCGGTCGTCCTCGGCGGGGTCACGGTTGTCCGGGGTGGAGTCCGGGTCGTCCGAACCGCTGAGGAACACCTCGGCCGTTGCCGTTTTGAGACCCGCGTCGGCCACGGTCACGCTGATGTCGATCATGTCGGTCGCACCGGCATTCAGGGTTCCGATGGTCCAAATGCCGCTCGCGGGGTTGTAATCGCCGGTATCGGAAACATAAACCAGGCCGGCGGGCAGTTTGAACAGCACGCTGACATCGCCCGCGACGTCGGGGCCGTCGTTGGTTACACTGACGGAGTAGGTGATGGTATCCAACACGGTCGGCAGGGTGTTGTCCACACCCAGGCTCAATGAGAGATCGGATACGCCCACGAAGAAGGGCTCCACGGTGACCGTGCTGTCGTCGTCCTCGCCGGAACTGCCGTTGTTGGGCGTGGAATCCGGGTCGGGCCGCGTGCTGCCGGTAATTTCCACCCGGTGTTCCATGGGGTCCAGGTCGTCCACCAGCAGGTCGATAGTCAGGGTTACCTGGTCACCCGGTTCCATCAGGCCGATGTCCCAAGCGCCGGTTCCGGGTGTGTAACTGCCGTCGCCGCTATGGCCCTGGTAGACCAGGCCCGCGTCGGCGCGCACCTGGGCGGTAACCTCTTGGGTTTGGGCCGGTCCCCCGTTGGTCACGGTGATGGTGACCGAGACGATGTCTCCCAGTTCCGGGCCGGCGTTGCTCAAGGTTTGCGTTACCGAAAGATCCGTTTTGGGTTGTCCGGGCCAACCGATGTCCAGCATCAGGTTTGCGGTCAGCCCCAGGTCGTGATCGGGTCCGGTATCGAAGGGTTCCATCAGGTCGTTGGGCGAAAGACTGGTAGAGAAGTGGGAGGTGGAGGAACCGGGGCGCACCGGGTTGGGAGCGTACATCTCCACGTGGCCGCTGCTGTGGCGGCCGGACCTCAGGTGACCGGAATTGGCGACCACATTGGGACCCACCCAGTGCAGGTCGCCGCTGTCGGTGATGGAGGCGGCGCGTTGGGCGTCAGTCAAGCGGTCCCAGGTCAGCCCGGTGCTGTGGTCTTCCAGGAAAAAGGCGTAGATGTCGTTCCTGCCGAAGAAGCGCGCGCCGTTACTCTGGGTGAGCGTGAGGAAACCCAAGCCGTGGCCGATCTCGTGCAGGATGGTGGAGACCGCGTCAAAATTCCCGCCGCCGGACCGGTCGAAGCCGTAGTACCAACGCTTACCGCCCAGGCAGCCGGAATCCAGCGTGCTGTTGAACTGGGCGAAGATCTCGGGAGAACCGCCGTTGAGATCTTTACCGGCAATAGCGTTGGCGGTGGCCACCGCGTACCAGGTATCCGTCTTGGGCGCATTGGGGAAATCGCGGCTCACGGTCCACGGAGCGGCCTGGCCCAATACGGCGCCGCTGCCGCTGCAAAACAGGGGGTCGAACCAGGCGGCGACATGAATCACCACGTCGGAGCTGATATTGGCCGCCCACAAGGAGGCCGCGTATTCGAAAGCTTGCAGGCGTTGCTCGCCCAGGGTGGCGCCCGTGTTGCCTCCGACCGGCGTGGCCGGGGTGGGATCGTTGAAGCCCTCGCCCGCCCCGTCCATATTGACGATGACGATGCGCGCGCCGCTGCCCGTGGAGCGCGGGGCAATGAGCAGACGGGCCAGGTCGTCCTCGCCGATTACGCCGTTGTTCGGCGTAGAGTCGGTGTCGAAGTGATCGACGGCGGAGACCTCCGCCGTCACGAACTTACCGCCGATACTGTCCACGCTCACGCTGAACTGGGTCATGAGTTCCGAGCCGGCGGCCAGGGCGCCCACATCCCAATTGAAAACGGAACCGGTTCGGGAACCGTCGACGAGAGAAAGCCCGTCGCCGATGTCCACACTGACGGCCACATTGGTAGCGTCCTCGGGACCGTCGTTGTCTACCGTCAGGGTGAAGGTAATCCGGTCGCCCACAAAAGGCGTGGGCTCGGTAACCGTCATGGACAGGTTCAGGTCGGCCTTGCCCACGGTTACCGTGGCAAAATCGTCCTCGCCGCTGCCGTTGCCCGGCGTGGAATCGGGATCTTCCTGGTCGGACGCGGCAACCTCGGCCGTGATGACATGCGTCCCGGCCACGGTGACGCGAGCGACAACCGAAAGCTCCGCCGTTGCGCCGGAAGCCAGGGCGCCCACGGTCCACAAGCCGCTACCGCTGCTGTAACTGCCGGGGCCGCTGTGCGATTGGTAGCTCAGGGCGGCGGGGATGTCGTGCTGCACGGTCACGCCGGAAGCGTCTTGCGGGCCGTCATTGCGGACCTGGAGGATGAAGGTGACATCGTCGCCCGCATTGGCGGTGCCGTTGAGAACCGATTGCACCAGGCTGAGATCGGCCTTGGCGGTGGTGACGGTCAGGGTGTCGATATCGTCTTCGCTCGGGTCGTTATTGCCGGGATCGGAGTCCGGGTCGAGGACCGGGGCATTGGTGATCTCGGCGCTCAGGGTACGCGTGCCGCCGTTGTCCACGCTAAGGGTCAGGGTCAGCGTCTTGGAGGCGCCGGAATTGAGATTACCCGCGTTCCAGATGCCGGAGCCGCTGCTATAGCTGCCGTTCCCCGAGTGACTCACATAGCTGAGCCCGGTCGGGATGAGAATGGTGGTATTGACGCCGGTCGCGGTATTGGGACCGGCATTGCTGACCGTGAGGTCCACGTCGATGGTCTCGCCCGGGTTGGGGAAATCGGTGAAGGGCGCAAAAGCCAGGCTGAGATCGGCGTTGGGCACGGCCAGGGTGATGGTTTCCTGGTCGTCCTCGGCGGCATCGTTGTTGCCGGGGGTGGAATCGGGATCGGCCAGGTCCGAGGCGGTAATTTGAGCGGTATTGCTGACCGGACTTTGGGCATCCACGCGAACGTCGATAGTCAGCACGGCGGTATCGCCGGAGGCTAACGCGCCCACCTGCCATTTCCCGGTAGTAGTGTCATAACTGCCGCCGCTGTCGTCGCCCAGGTGCACCAGGACCGGCGGCCAGGCCGTGGATAGGAGGTTTTTCACCTCGACGCCGGTGGCGCTGTCGGGTCCGTCGTTGGTGACCGTGATGGTCAGGCCCACCGTGTCGCCCATGGACGGAGCGAGGTTGTCGGCGGTCAGGGACAGGCTTAAGTCGGCGCTGCCCACGCTGACGGCCGCGTAGTCGTCCTCGTCGATCAAACCGTTATCGGGCGAGCTGTCCGGGTCGCCCTCTTCCACGCCGGTAACCTCGGCAACGTTTTCCTTGAGGCCGGTCGGCTGTACTTCCACGGTCAGTTCCAGGGTGGCGGAAACACCGGCGGCCAGGTTGCCGACAGCCCACAAGCCGTTGCCCGGCGTATAGGAACCGGTGGATGCGATATGACTCGTGTAGCTGAGGCCGCCGGGCAGCAGGTCGGTGACTTCCACCTCGGTCGCGTCATCGGGGCCGTCGTTGGTGACGGTGATCGTGAAGACGATGTCCTCGAACGGAACGGCCGCCATATTGTCCACGGTCATTTCCACGCGCAAATCGGCCTGGCGGCGCGGAACCCAGCCCAGGTCATAAAGGGCCTCGGCGGCGAGGCCCGGGTCGTGATTGGCGCCGGTCAATCCGTCTTCCAGCATTTCATCCGGGTTGAGATCGCCGAAGCTGAACATGAAGCGATCGGGAGCAACGCTGCCCACCGCGTCGAAGCGGAAATCGGTCACCGTCATGGGCAGGAAGCCGTCACCGAGGATGCCCTCATTCAAGCGTTCAGCGGCGGCAGTCAGGGTTCGCGTTCCGGTCCAGCGCAGGTTGTCGGGGTCGGCGGCCGAAGCCAGGCGCTCGCTGTTGCTCATGGCGGACCAGAACTTGCCCGAAACGCTGTCTTTGATGAATTTGGAGAAGATATCGTCGGTGCCGCTCAATTCGGCGCCGCTGCTCGCGTTGACCATGGGCGCGAAACCCAGGCCGCGCGCCAGTTCAACCAGGGCTTGGGTCACGAAGTCAGTTGCCCCGTTCGGTTCGGCGTCCAGGCCGTAGTACCAGTCGGTTGCGGCGCGACAGGCGCCGTCGTCGGGCGCGCTGTTGATGACGAGGACGATTTCTTCCCGCGCGTTCTGATCGATTCCGGTGATCGCATTGGCCAGGGCAATGGGATACCAGGTGCTGTCACCGGGCGAGAAGGCGCGGCTCGCGGTGTAGGGCGTGCCGCGCATCATGAATCCATTGGCGCCGTCGCAGTCGCCTTCCGTGAATTCCACCAGTACGCGGATGGTGACATCGCTGATCAGGTAGGAGCCCCAGATGGAAGCGGCGTGCTCCAGGGCCAGACGGCGCCGGTCGCCCAGGGTCGCGCCCGGGTTGCCGCCCACGGGAGCAACGGGCGTGTTGTCGGTAAGGCCCTCGCCGTTGATATTACCGCTGACGAATTGGATGACGGCGCCTACTGCGGGCCGCACCAAGACAGTTGTGCTTTCACGATCGTCCTCGGTAGGATCGTCGTTGTTCGGGGTGCTGTCCGGGTCATTCTCGTTGACGGTTTTCACCTCGGCGGTAAGGGTGTAGCTTCCGGCGGTCGAGCCGACGGCGTCAATCTCCAGGGTGACCGAAGCCTCGGCGGCCAGAGCAGGAATAGTCCAAACACCGTTGCTGTAGACGCCGCCGCGCACCACGCCGACCAATCCGCTGGGAAGCGGGGCGCTGACCTGGATATCCGTCGCGGCATCGGGGCCCTGGTTGGTAAGCGTCAAGGTAAAGGTAACCTGTTCGTCCTCGAAAGGCGCGGTATTGCTGACCCTGACGGCCAGATCCAGGTCGGCCGAGGGTTCGCGCACGGTCAGCACGGCGGTATCGTCCTCATCGCCGTTGCCGTTGCCCGGCGTGGAGTCCGGATCGCCGGTGTCGGAAGCGCTTACCTCGGCGCTGCTGACAGCTTCGCCGCCGTTGAAGGTAGTGGTAAGGTTCAGCGTGGCCGAGCTCCCGGAAGCAAGCGCGCCGACGGTCCAGTCGCCGCTACCGGCGTTGTAACTGCCGCCGGCGTCGTCGCCCGCATAGGTCAGGGCGGCGGGCAGCGGCGCGCTTACGGTCACCGCGCCGACCGCATCGGGTCCGTGGTTGGTAAGCGTCCAACTCAGCGTAACGGTATCGCCCGGTGATGCCGTCTGTGCCGAGATTTCACCGCTCAGGGAAAGGTCGGCCGAGGGTGCGGGTGCGGCTACAACGCAGAACTCGCCGTCGAAAAGGGATGCGGACGGTTCGCCCGCGTTGAATTGGAAGCCGGAAGGCTCCAAGGTCAGGTCGGTGCAGCCGGGAACGGCACCGCCGGGTACGTCAAAGGTCAGGTACAGCAAGACCGCATCGCTATCCACGGTCAATTCGCTTCCGGCGGTGGAAGCTGCCGAGATCAGCACCCGGCCCGGAGTGGGTTCGTTGTCCACGACCAGGTCCCAGGTTTCTATGAGGCTGCCGGTCAGTTGAAGACCCGTGTAGTCGAGTAGAGCGGCGTCGAACAGGATTTCCAACTCGAAGGACTGAATACGGTGCGCTTCCAAAATTCGGCCCACCAACACGGGGATCGTCAGCGATTCGCCGGCTTCCGCCGCATGGCCGTCGCTAATCCATACCTGAACCGGGTCGACCGCGCGATTTCCGGGTTCTTGCGGGGGCGGAGAGAAACCGTATCCCGTCATCAAGATCCAAAGAATCAGCGGACTCGCCACATACCGGCCCATAACAGCCTCCCCCGCGTCCGTGGACGCAATGCTACCGTTAGGAGCCGAACGGCTCCTCATCGATCGATGCCTGCCAGGTTTCCTTGGGACTTACCGTCAGTCTTTTTTCTTTTGCTCGGGCTTTGCCTTGGCGTGGTCGGCCGCGCACTTGTGATCGGGCACCGTGGAATAGCAGGAACCCTTCACCTTGCCGTCCTTGCCCATGGTCACCACCATGGCGGACTGGAAGCGGCCTTCCAGGTCAACGATCACGGTGCCGTCGGCCAGGGTTTGTTGCCGCAGACCCTCGGAGGAGGTGTTGACCATTTGTTCCAGGGCGGCGCGCATCTCGGGGCTCAATTCGGCATCGCCGTCGGGGCCGCGATCACCGAGGGTGACCACCATGCCGGCCGCGCCTTGGACGTTTTGTTTCTTGTCGACCTTTTTGACCTCGGCCTGCTTGTCTTTTTTGGCGGCGGTCTCGGCGCATTTCTTGGTTTCGGCCTTACAGGGGGCTTCAGTGTTCTTGTCTTTATCGTCGGCGCCGATCACACCTACGGCGGTCAGCAGAAACAGGCACACTAACATACGTTTCATAACCAGATCCTCGATATTTCGTGGCCGGGAGGAGCGGAATCCCGCACCACGTCCCTTGTCACGCGGCAACAGCCGTCTATGCGGGTGGTTCCGACCGAGGATGGTACCCTGCCCGAGACTCGCGAGAGAGCCCTGGGTCGTTTTGAAAATAGAAGGGAAACCGGTTGTCGGCGCATTGGATCAGTCCCGCGCGGTTAATTATTTTGTCCTACCAGGCAGCCGTGCAACCCTGGCTTTTGCTTTAGGTCATCGGCTTTGCGTCCCGTTCTTTCGAACGGTTTGCCTTTGTCCGGCTGAACGCGATCGCCGCTACGATGGAATCAGCCTACGTTTCTTTTCGAACGGCCCGCTGCGAAACTTGAGCACGGACGGCGGTTTCTCCCCCGGGAACGGCGTCTACAAATGCTCGGTCGGGCGGACCAGTTGCGAGGCGAAGACGAAACGGAAGCCCTCGCGGTCCATCTTCGGCATTTCCTCGGCCAGGGCTTGTAAGGTGCCGGGATAGGGGTGGCCGATGGCGATGGCGGAACCCTCGCGGCGGGCAACCTCGCGGGTTTCGCGCAATTGTTTCACGGCAAATTCATAGGTTGCCTCGGCGTCGATAAACACATTTCGCTTGGCGGTGCGCATGTCTCTTTCACCGGCCATGCCGTAGGCGACAGTCCGCGGGCTGGTCCTGGAATCGATAAAGTACAGGTCGCGGCTCTTGACCTCGTCCAAAATCGGGGCCATCAAGGTGCGGTTGGCCGTGATCTTGGAACCCATGTGGTTGTTGACCCCCACCACAAACGGCACGCTGTTGAGCGCGTTGCGGACCGCCGTGCGGATCTCCTTCTCGGTCATGTGGGAGAGAATCGCGCCCTTGCCCGGGTTGGTTTTCGGAAAATTACCCGGTTCCATGGGCATGTGCAATATCACCTCGTAGCGGCTCTGGTGAAGCGAGATGGCGTTGGTTTTGGTATGAGCCAGGTAGGGCAGCACGGCAAAGGTGATCGGAAATTTCAACTCCAACACGAGGTCCAAATGGTTGACGGGGTAGTGGCCGATATCGTCCAAAATAATCGAGATACGCGGCGCGGCGCGTTCCTCGGGCGCGGACGGCGGCGCGGGAATGGGCACGTCGATGGGTTTCTTCTCGGCAACCCTCGAGTCCGGCTTGGGCGACGTCTTGCGCTTCTTGGGAACCACCTCGAAGATCAGGCGCAACGGCGTGCCGTCGGCCTTTTCCAGTTCCACCAGGTGATAATTCCTGCCGTCCCTCCAGGTTTCCTCACCGGGCCGCCAGACGCCGTTTTGCGATTCCACCCCGCGTTTCAGGGCGGCGACCACGCGGTTTTTGGTCTCGCGGTCCGGCATGCGGATCTTCCAGCGCTCCACACCGTCGCGCTTGGCCACCTGACGGTTGGCATCCAGGTCGATGCCCGCGGCCATCACCACGCTTTCGACCCACTCCACCTGCAAGCCGCGATAGAAATAACGCTCGTAATTCAGCGCCACGTAGCCGGCGCCTGCCGCCAAACCCATGAAAACCAGCAACAGAACCAAGCGGCCCCATGTGAAGCCGTTCGACTTCTTCTTTTTAGCTTTGGGGCGCCTTCTTGCGGGTTTCCTGGCCGGTTTGGCTTTGCTCTTCGTCGTCATGACCACAGATTATCGCATACATCCCCCCGGCGGCTACCATATTTAGTGTTTTGTGCTTAGATTTACATTAGATTCGGCCGCCGGCAAACTAACATTGCATCCCAAAAAAGTTTAAACTGTTTGCTAACCAGGTTCCGAGAGGGCCGTCCAATGGACATGAGCGGGACGGAAGCGCGGCTGATTGCCCAGGCAAAACAAGGAGACACCAATGCATTTCGGCAGATTGTCGAAGCCAACAGTCGCAATGTCTTCGGTCTGGCTTTTCGCATGTTGGGCAATGAGGCCGAGGCCGAGGACGTGGTTCAGGAAACCTTTCTACGCGCTTGGAAGAACCTGGACAAGTTCGACGGAAGGTCCGCCTTATCCACCTGGCTGTTCCGCATCGCCTCCAACCGCGCGCTGGACCTGATCAGAAGCCGAGCTCGCGCCGATCACCTGGCCGGCGAGGAAGCGGCCGCCCATCTGGACGCCGCTCCCGAAACCGCGCCCTCGCCCGAACAAAACGCCTACGCCGGTCAACTGGGCCGTCGCATCCACGCCGGTCTGGACGGCTTGACCCACCAGGAACGCACCGCGTTTGTGCTGCGACATTGCCAGGACTTTTCGGTGGCCGAAGTCAGCAAGGTGTTGGATACCAGCGTCAATACCGCCAAACAAGCCATCTTCCGAGCGGTTCGCAAACTGCGCGCCGCACTAAGTACGGGGGTGACCTCATGAGTTGTCCGAACGAAGACCAGTTGATCCTGCTGTATTACGGGGAAGCCGGGCATGCCGAAACCCTGCAAGGCCACATCGATTCCTGCAAGGGTTGCGCGCAACGCTACCGCGCCCTGGCGGCCATGCTCGGCAGTGTTCACCTGGAGGTTCCCGAACGGGGACCCGATTACGGCCGCCGGGTGTGGAACGCAATCCGTAACCGGTTACCGGAGAAAAAGGTCAAACGCGCCTGGTTTCGCCTGCCCGCCTGGACCGGGCCCGCCTTCGCCGCCGCGTTTCTCCTCGTCCTGGCTTTTATGGCCGGCCGCATCTCCAAACCCGATGCGCCGCCCGTCGACGAGGAACTCATGCGGCAGCGCGCTTTACTGGCAGCCGTCGGCAGTCACCTGGAGCGCGCCCAGGTCTTTTTGACCGAGGTAACCAACCGCAATGCGGACAACGCCTACAACCGGGAACAGGCCCGCTACCTGGTAGACGACAATCGCTTGATGCGTCAGGCCGCCTGGCTCGGCGAGGAAATCCAGCTGGCGAATTTTTTGGACGAGCTGGAAATCATCCTGGTCGAACTGGCCAACCGTAGCGGGATGGGCGCCGATTCCGTGCAAGTGGTAACCCGTGAGGAACGCACGGAGATCATTTTCAAAATACGCGTCTTCGAGAACCACGTCCGCGAACGGCGCACCGAAACCATGGAAGACACCCGCATCTAGGAGCAGCTTATGAAAATCGTCATCGCCCCGGCCGCCGTCGCTTTACTCTCCTTTGCTCTCCTGACCGGCGGGGTTCGTCATCCAAGTCAGCAAGAGGAAGCGGGCGTTTCGGAAGACTACGCCTTGGGCCGTAAAGCATTGAAGGACCGGCGTTGGGAAGATGCGTCGGCCCATTTCGACAAGGTCTTGGAAAACGACGGTAAGGAGGGCGCCGGCGCCTTGTATTGGAAGGCCTATGCCCAGAACAAGCTGAACATGCAGGCCGAGGCCATGCTGACCCTGAAGAAACTGGAGAGCCGCTATCCGGAAACCGGTTGGGCCCGCGACGGCAGGGAACTGGCCGAGGAGATCGGCATGGCGGCGGGCAGGGAGCCCGACCTGGAAGACGAAACCAAAATGGCCGCGCTTACCGGCCTGCTGCACATGCCCCCCGAAGAAGGACTGCCGATTGCCAAAAAGATCCTGGCCGGTAAGAGCTCGCAAGACCTGAAGGAAGGGACCCTGTTCGTACTCAGCCAGATGCGCACACCCGAGGCGCGCGAGATCGTCACCTCGATTGCCCGGGGCGAGCGCTACCCGGCGTTGCGGGAGAAGGGCATCCAACTATTGGGATTCCAAGGCGGCCGGGAAGCCGGGCAGGCCCTGGACGAGATCTACGAAACGGGCGACGACGGCGTCAAAGAGATGGTCGTCAACGCCTGGGCGACCGGCAGGCAACTGGACAAATTGGAGCACGTGGCAAAGGAAGGCTCGGGCGAGGTACGTGAGAAGGCCATGCGCGCACTGGGCGTCATGGGCGGCAGCGAGAAGTTGACGGCCATGTACCGCGCCGAGGAAGATGCCGAAAAACGCCTGGCGATACTTCAGGCCATGTTGCCCAATCGGCAGGCCGCCGATTTCTTCAAGGAGGTCTACCGCACTGGAACTCCGGAAGAAAAGGCCATGGCGATCAGGAACCTGGGCATCGTCGGTGAATGCGAGACTTTGAACGGCATTTACGAAAGCGCGGAAACGGTAAAACAAAAGGCCGTCATCATCGAGGCCATGATGCCGTCCGGCTGCGCGCTGTTGAAGGAGATCATGGAGACCGAGACCAATGACAGACTGCGTGCGGAAGCTCTGAAAGCCTATGCCTTTTCCCGCAAGATCGGCAAGAACGAAATCGTGGCTGTCTACGAAAACGATCCAAGCAAGGAAGTGCGCGAGGTCGCCTTGCAATGCCTGTTCACCGGGGGCGCGGCCAAAGAACTGATTGCGATTGCCAGGAAGGAAACAAACGAGGATTTACGCTTGAAAGCGGTGCGTTTCCTATCCCTGATGCGCAATGACGAGGCCCGAGCCTATATGAAGGAAATCCTGGAAGAACCCTGATACTCCTCGGTGGACACACGCCGGCCGGGATCGCGAATCACCACGACCATTTCGCCGTTGAAGCGGACAACCCACCGAGTCGAGTGACCTTCTATCGCTGTTTTCCCGGCTTATCATCGAAGAGGCAATTGCCGGGATGCAAGCTCCGGCAATTGCCTTCTGATCATGACGGGTTAAAACACGGGTTTGTCCGCTTTCAGGTACTTGTCGGCGAACTTCAAGACCTTCTCGAAGCCCTCGATGCGGTTTTTGCTCTTGCGGAAACCGTGGCCCTCGTCTTCAAAGACCACGTACTCCACGATGCCGTTGTTTTTGCGAATGGCTTCCACCAGGTCGTCGCTTTCTTCTTTGACGACCCGAGGGTCATTGGCGCCCTGCAGGATCATGATGGGTTTGGTGATCTTGTCGCCGTGGAATACCGGCGATATGGCGTACAGCATCTCGCGGTCCTTCTTGGGGTCGCCCAACTCGTCATACAGCGCCTGGCGGAAGCTCTCCCAATAGGGCGGAATGTTCTCCAGGGTGCGAATCCAGTTGGTGACGCCGAAGATATTGATGCCGATCACGAACTCGTCGGGCTCGAAAGCCAGGGCCGCCGCGGTCATGTAACCGCCGTAGGAACCGCCCATGATGCCGATCTTTTCGGGATTGACCCAGTCCAGGGTTTTCAGATAGTTCTTTGCGTCCACGCAATCCCACAGCGGCTCCTTGCCGTGCTTGCGGTCGTCGGCGGCAAAAAAGGTTTTACCGTACCCGGAAGAGCCGCGGTTGTTGACCATGTAGATCGCGTAACCGTGATTGATCAGGAACTGAATTTCGGCGCGGTAGGACGGCCGGCTTTGTCCGCCGGGTCCGCCGTGAATCCACAACAGGGCCGGTACCTGGTTCGTCGCGGAGGCGCCCTTGGGTTTGTACAGGAATCCCGGAATCTCCAGGCCGTCGCGCGCGTTGAAGCGCACCACCTCGCTGGACACCAGGTGGCCGGCGTAGATCTCGGGGTTCAGGTTATCGGTGAGAGTCGTCAGTTTCCCGTTCGTCAAGTTGTACAGGTAGAGATTGGCGGGCGCCGCGTCACTGTCCAAATAGAAACGCATGTAGTTGCCGCTACGCGAGAAGACCACGCTGGACAGATTGCCTTCCGGTAGATCGGGCAGCTTCAGCGCGTTACCGGTTTTGGTGTTGATGATTTCCAGTCGGGTCACCCCGTCCCAGTTCAGGGCGACGGTTCGCCAGAGCCCGTTGTGGCTGAAGGTTGCCCAGCTTACATTCCACTCGGCCTTGCGTACGGCTTCGCGATTACCGGTCGCCAGTTCGTAACGGTAGAGGCCCATGAACTCGCCTTCCTCGTCGCTCCGATAGTAGAGGTAACGATTTTCGGGCCCGAACTCGGCCGAAACCATGCGCGCCTTGCCGCCCTGCACCGGCTCGATCTGCTTGGGTTCGCCGCCTTCTTTCAGGTTGACCAGATAGAGTTTGTCTTCAAGGCTGGAGAGGTTCTTACCCAGGGTCAGCCATTGTTGATCCCGGCTGATATCGTAGAATTCCATGCCGACGTCGTTTTGGTAGAACATTTTGCGTTCCAGGGTCTTGGCGTCTATCCGGTAAAGGTCCATGAAGCGCTTGTCGCGGCGGTTGCTCTCCACGAAGAAGCTGTTGCCGTCGTGGGCAAACCCCCGGAAATTCTCGCGGATGCCCGCATCCACGGTCAGGTCGATCGGGTCGCCCTCACCGCCGCCCACGTATAGGTGGTACTCCTCGTTGCCGCCCTGATCGGCGCGATAGATAAAGCGATCGTCGTGATGGAAGTACCCGGAACCGAATGTGGTCTCTTGTGATTGGGTCAACGGTGTTTTTTCGCCCGTGGCCAGATCGATGCTGTAGACATTGAAGATGCCGGACTGGTTACTGGTGACCAGCATTTTGGTTTCGCCCTTGTTGAACGAACCGCCCATGACGCTGGTGGTTTTCATGAATTGGGCCATGGTGTAGGTTTGGAACGGAGGCGCGTCGGGCGCCGGCTCATTGGGCGCGGGCGCGGGCGACGGACCGCAGGCGACGCAAAGCAAAAGGACAAAAAGGACTGGAATGATTTTGTGCATGAGGGTTCCTCCATCAATGGTGATCGAACCTGAACCGGGTCAGGGCGCATGGGTACCTTATCATCATCTGGTCGCTAACGAACCTTGAATGGGTGCACGCGGAGCCGTAAGAGAGCCGATTGCCGAACAGACGGGTGTCTCCAAATAATTTTTATTCGCGACGATAATCAAACTTCTGTAAAAAACTCGACGACTCGCCGAAATGGGTAGCTCCGGGGCATAGAATAGAAATAATTATTATTGCTACATGAGGTTCTCGGGGATGGCCAGAAAACTGATCTTCGCCCACGCGGGCGAGCAATACGAAACACCGATTGCCAAACTGGACCGGGCTCGGGTCTACGGCCGGGTAGTCAAAAAGGCCGTCGACCGGGACGGGCAACCCTGTTACTTCGGAGCGCTATCGGCGGACGGCGCCCATATCTTCGGTCAAGGCGCCTTCGAGCTCGGCCATGTAGACACTGTCGGCCAATGGGTAGAGCGCGCCGAGCTGAACGCGGTGGACGCCGACGGCAAGCCGCTGGAGAAGCTGGAGTCTTCCTTCAAGCGCACCATCGAACTGGAAGAAACGGTTTCCATCGATACCTACCTGGACCATACGACGCGTCTGGTCTACCAGTTGGACGCCCCGGAAGCCCTGCTGCAATACGATGAGGACTCGGGCTGGGAACCCTGCCTGCCCGAACGGTTCGTGGACCTGTTGTTCTCAGTGTTCGTGCGCTTGCGTGACGACAAGGGCGTCAATCCCGAGGACCTGCGCCTGACGCAACTGCGCGACCTGGTAGACCTGGACAACCTGGAGAGCTCGCGCCGAACCATTCACTATCGAACTTCGGAAATCCTGCGACGCCGGGTCTGGACCAAGGTCACCAAGGGCAAAACCTCGGTGCGCAAACTCATCACCTGGCGAACCAACAAACACGAGGACGATCACGACTTCCCGCCGTTCGTCTTCTGCTATACGGACTACAGTCCCAACCGGGCGCAACCGCTCAAACGAACCGTACGCGGCGCCCTGAACGAAGCCCAGGCCGATCTTTTCTTCGAAAGTTTCCAAGCCAAAGAAATCAAAAAGGGCTGGCAGTAATGCGCTCCATAAGCAATCCGGCTCAAAATCGAACCTTCACCTTTGAATTCAGTGGCTTACACTTTTAAGGGGTCATTTTGGGGCCCGAAAAAAGTGCATCTTCGTATCCATATGGCTACTTCCTTCCGTCAGGGAGGTGCCCACATGCCACATGTGGCTACCTCCTCGGGCCGGGGATGTACGGGTGGGAATTTCATAGGGTATTTCCCCGGCTCAGGAACTAAGGCAATGGATTTCCGAGGGTACCCCCCGGCTCAAGGATGTACCCACATGTCACATGTACGTACCTCCCCAGCTCAAGGAGGTACCCTCGGAAATCCGGGATTAAGGTTCTTGAGCCGGGGATGTTGATTTGCGGATGCAAGTATGGCCTGTTTTGAGGCGAAATCAAGGGATCGGGGCACGAGGATTAATACTTTTTCGCCCGGAATAAGATGCCGGTTCACCGGGGTGTTGCCGGCCGGCGCGGCAAGCAGGCGCCGAGTGACGACGATCTACCATTTGAAACCCGAATGTTCACCATGAAGCGCGAGTATTTAGGAAAAGACAGCCGGTATCCAAGCGGCCCGTTTCGGAATGATCCATTTCGGGCTCTCGGCATAGCTTGGCAATCCCGATTCCGAGGGTCGCCGGAAAAAAATCAAGATAGCGGTAACGGTGTGTTTCCTATTAGGCAGTTCAACCATGCGTATAAAAAGACAATCGCCGGCTTTCAATCGTGAAATCGGCAATGGTTTCAACCCGATGGGAGGTTTGAGCGATCGGCTTTCTCCAACCTACTGAGGCTACTCAATCTTTAGGACGACGAAAGGTCGGTCCGCGTTGAGGTTAAGGTCCAACAATCATGGCCGGAGCAGGTTTTATAATGTCCTACCACTAACGGCTCAGCATAAATCAACGCACCCGAAACGCCGGCGGTGGTGTTTTCCCGGGCGAAGACTGTAGTTCGAAAACGGCAAGGCCCGGGCCAAGGTCCAAGGACTCATCGCCTGGAGCAAGAGACGCAGCTAAGCTACTGGAAAAACAGACCACAAGAATGAAAAGGGGCCGAAAAACGGCCCCTTTTCTCCTTCCCTGGGGACATAAAAAAGGTCGCTGACAGAAGCCGGCAACCCGAAAAGGTTGCTCAAATGATCCATTCATTCCTGGTGCGGGAGAAATACACCAGGCGCCTTTTTATACTTTTTGCGGCACCAACATCGCGGCCGCACACAATGGGTCCTCAGATGAATTTGGACCAGCTCTCCCTTTGCCTCGTCGATCCGGTTTGACTGCTTATGATGCCGTTGGCGGTTGTTATCTGGGTAGAGCTTGCCGTGGTCTACCAGGTCTTTATCTTTAAAACTACTCTTCATAGGGCCGCTCCACATGTGTTCTTTGTTGATAGAGTGGCAGCATAGGCTTTGAAATATCTACAAATTTTGAGTTATTATTGTTGAGCTGGCTAAACAAACCACGACGGGAAACCAGCCTGTCGTAGGAACCTGCTTCGGAAATGAAGCCGTCTTTTAAAACGAATACTCGGTGCGCCAGGCGAAAGGCATCGCCAGGCTGATCGGCACACAAAAGGATGGTGTGCCCGAGGACCTCGTAGATTTGTACAGCTTCCAGTGTGACATGCGTTCCCAGCAAGAAAACGAGTGGCACACTCCTGGCCGGAAGCGCGTGGCCCTCAGGATGGCCGATGGTCATCGCCCGCGTGCGCTCTTCCGGGGAACAGCCGAATAGAGGACGGCCGTTTATTAGTATTGTACCGCCGGCATTACCGGTTTCACGACCCATCAAAACGCCGGGCAGGCGCTCCGCATGTTCACCGCAAAGAGCATAAACGCCACCCTTGGGGATAGCCAGGTTCAACAACTGGAAAGGCGGGAGCTCTCGAGGCTTTGTGAATGTAAAATTGTTGAATAGCAGGACCTTAGGGGCAACACCCCATGAGCCGAAATGATCCCTGCCTACAGGGTTCTCCGAAACTAAAACTGGCATTATGATACTCCTGATGAGTGGGGTGCACCGCGACAGAAAAGAGACAAAGAAGCCGTCACGGCCACCACCACTCGAGGTCCCGCATCAATGGGAATGATGGCGATGATGGGGTTGCTCATCGCCTTCATGGGGGTCGTGTTGGTGATGGGAATTCTGGAGCGGGAGCTTATGGTCACTATTGGAATGATGATCTTCATGAACTGGGTGAAGGTGCGGCCCGGATGTGTCGTGTGCATGGCGGGAGTGCGGCGTGGTGGACAAAGGCGTGTGCTTGGGTGAGGCTGATCTGGCTGTCGTTGTATTCTTCTTCATTAGCTAACTCCTTTCAATCAGGTTACAGGGAATATATATCCGCCGGCATAGATATGCAAGAAATTTGTTGAAAAAATATAGAAATAATCAACAATTATGGTATTGACTTTTGTGTTCCTGGGGCTTATATTATGTAGTAGGCAGGCTCAAGGGGAGGTTGCCTCTCATCTCGGCACTTGTTCAGGAGTAAGATCATGCGGAGGAATGTTATGACAAACAAGTTCGTCAGCGCCTTCGCGCATCTTCATTAATGAAGAGAGCGCAAATGCGCGTCGACGGTTGGTTTCCCCGCGGACCGAACATTGCAGAGAGATTTCGCGTATGGACCGTCTTTTGGCGGCGATATGCCTGAAAATATTTCTTGGTGGGATGCCACTTGATTTTTTGAGAGTTGACGGCTCGTCCTGCATAAAGCAGGTTTCAATTATTTCAAGTCAGGAGGTATCGATGAAACCCAAGGCAAATATACTATTTACAATGTTTTCCAAGGAGTACGTCGCAATATGGCGCACGCACCGGAATCTTGCCGGGGTGCTCTATGCGGCACTTCACCACGATAATCGATAAGGCAAGCCAAAGCTCCGCCCTTGCACTGCCCGCCCGGCGGTGCCTGTCTACTCCGGACATGGCGCGCAAAAAAAGCTTGTCCCATCAGCTGAAGCAAGATCACTTCTTGTGTGATCACTCGGCCCTCAGAACTCACGGCTGCACCCACTTTGCAGATTAGACGTCAACCGTCCAGTCTCGGCAAAGTGATTGACCAACACCAATCCGAGATTGGGCTCTACCTATTGACAGGAGAGGTCCCATGAAATCGAAAGAGACAACAACGATTCCGACCAACAGAAAAGCGTTAAACGCGAATATCCCGATGGATTTGTTCGGCGACATGGAACAGTACTGCAACGAATCCGGCTACAACAAAACACAGGTACTGATCAGTGCTTTGACGCTCTTCCTTACTTTGAAGCACGAGGAGCAGCGCCACAAACGAAAATACCCGGGCCGGCGAATATCGACGCAAATTACCCTGGAAGCTCAATCCCAAACCGAGGAGGAGCAGAAAATTGCCTCCGTCCTCATCTATTGAAAAGGCGGCTATGGGGCCGGTGGAAACGCCGGCCCCTCCAGGAGTAGCGCCTCACAAATCGGGCTTACCGGCATCCGGACAAACCACCATTGCCCTCTTCCAAGCAGAGGTTTTTCGGAATCGATACCGCACAATCGCTCAGTAGATCAAAACGGAAGCGATCTTTTCCTCTTCTTCCGCCTGAGACTGAGCCTCCAACACCACCTGCGCCGTGATGCGCTTGCCGGGATGCTTGCGCTTCTGGCGCTGTTCTTCGCGTTTGATGGCCAGGAATTGATGCAGGGCGGCAATCACCACCTGCGTCTTACTGTAGCCGGAACCGTTACAGTACTGCTCCAGGTCCACGAAGAGGTCCTCGGGGATATTGGTGTTCAGCGGCTTCTTCTTAGCCTTCGGAAAAGGTTGAATGTTGTCGCTCACGAACCACCATCTCGGATATTTTTTTTGCACACGATTAGAGAGGGCTCCCATGCAACCGGAAATCAACAAAAAACATGGTCTAACATCCCCTCATTCATTCATAAACCTAATCCTTAAGATCCCATTTTGCAAGCCCTTTTTGGGGAAATATGCATTTAAGCACGAAAAAAGACCATGTTTCCGGTAGCTTTTTCAATAAAACATGAAGCCTTGAAAGACCCTTTCCCACTTTTTTAATTACCAAATCTCAACATAGATTCATCAATAAATATACATGCCTGAAAACAAACAAGGTACATCTCTTTTTTTGTTTGCAACGCTGTTAGACAGACGGTATCATAAATCGCTAACAATTTATTCAGATAACCTTTGTGAATCATTTGAGGGGCGGAATCTATTGGTGAAAATTTTCTTGCGGCCGACAGGGTGTTCCATCCTGGTCGGCCTGATCGACGTTTCCCCGGGAGACATCGGCGAATACGCCGATGCCGTGATCAAGCCGTTGCGGCGCTGGCGGCAACATCATGAGCGGCGGCAACAGGACGACCGGAAAATTACCACCGCCGCGAATCCGGAAGACTTCTACAAGGCGTGTGGTTTTTTCGGGATCGGCAATTGGAACTTCATCACCATGACCCTGGTCAGCGAGCAGGGTCTGGCCGCCCACCTCGGTTTTTTGGGACATCCGCACGGGCAAATGTACTTCCATGCGCACGATAGCTCGATTTATTTGGAACCCTCGGAAAGCTCAAAAGAAAAGGTGGTGATAGACCGTTTGCTGACGGTTGCGCGGGACCTGGGCATCAGCGACGTGGTTCACCTGCCGATCGATAGTCTCAAAAAGCGTAAGAATCAGCCGGCTCACGAGGCCTATGCCTACAAAGAACCCTCCGGAAGACGCCGCTACAAAAGCATTGTCTATCGGGGAACACATCGCTCTCTGGGGGAGTTGAGGCCGATTGGACTTTCTCACATCTACAGCGGGAACAAAAGTCTTTATGGCCTCTTCGACAATGAGAAATATAAGCCCGAAAAGAAGAAACCCAATTCATTCCTGAGAACAACGCATCCGGACGAGCTATTGACCATCTACCAACTGAAAATCAATCAGTTCTTCGGCTTGGAGAATTATTCCAAGGTGCACACGCTTGCCTATATGGCCATTCTCTTCATCTTACATGAACGACTCGCAGACATGCGTGAAAGCGGCACCCCCGCCGAGCACCTTCCCTCCTTCATCCGGCCCTTGTTTACCGACGGGTATTTCGACATGGTGGTCCTGATGCGGGGCTACCGGATCACCCTGATGGATGAGTTGATGCAGCATATCAAATTCATCTCCAGTAAACAGGTCTGCGCTATCTTGGGCCGCAAGGGGCTGAAACACCTTTGGAAGGGCCTTGGGCTTACCGGCGACGAAGAGGTGCCGCTTTTTACCCTTGCCCACTCTACCGTTGCGGTTCCCTACTCCAAGGTTAAAAATGTTGAAGATAAGCACAGGAAGGCATTGGACCGGCTTGCCGACTTTGACAGCCGGAAACACAAGATTCCGACCAGGCTCTATGATCGCCTCATTAAAGATCTTGCCTGTTACGGCGGACCGGAAGAAAAAAAGTTCAAACTACGCGCAAGCACCCAGATGTCGATAAAAAGTTGCCGTATGGCCGAGTCGTTGGAGGATCAAAGGATTTTCCGCGAGATGATTGGGGCCAAGGTCGCCGACAACAGCCAGTTTCTTTACGGCCGCCATGATTTCGATGTTTACCCGCCCAACGAAATGATCTCATTTGCCGAGTTCCTTGCTCGCCTGACCATCAGTGTTACCTTTTTTTTACGCAGGGGCTATCCGAAGAATATGAAGTCGAGATCCATTTTCCACCGCCGTTTGAACTCACCGGTTCTTTCGATTATCTCCAGACCCAAAATGAAGTTCAAGCTCGATCAACACTGGGCCCACCATGAAGAAATCTACCCAGACTTCCGTCAGAAAACCTTTAGTGTACTTTCCGTCGAAAATATCCAAAGGATTCTCGATCGATTGAACACAATCCGGCAGGATTACCCGGACAGTCCCGAGTTGGATGCTTATGATGCAAGTTGGCAGTTTTGGCATAACTACCTGGCGGAGCATTTCGAAACGGCAAGTGAATGCGATCCTCATGACATATTGGATATGTTCGAAGAGTTCCTTCAACTGCGATTCGGCACCGAGGTTTCACCGGAGACCCAGGAAAGCCTGATCTATGCGATCAGTATGATCGATAGCTGCCTGGCCGAGCCACTTCTCTTCAATCTGTACTTGGATGTCTTCAACCGGGTCAGCCGCCTCTTGGAAATTCTATTCACCCTTTCCCAGACCGAGATGGAAACGAGCCGTTTCAGGTTGGATTCATCCGACTTCGAGATCGACACCCAGCCCGACTTCGAGATCCACACCCAGCTCCACCTCAACTATTATGATCCCGAGGCCCGGCTCATCAAGAAATGGACCAGGGACGACAGCAACTATATCGGCCTGGAGGCCTTCTTCATCGGCCAGGTCGATCTATTTCAACAAGTTCTAGACCAACGCCAATCGGGCAGTTTCCCCAATTATGACCGCAGCATTTCCCGCATGTCCGACCTGAGGATGCTACACGCCAAAAAAATGGCCGGTATCTGTTGGATGATCAACAATATTCTCCAAACCGTCGGACGCAGCATTTCGATAGCAGTCGGTGGAGAAGATTTCACCCGGGCGGCGGGGATGACCCATTTCTTCCTGCCCGTTTTCAGCAACAGCCCCGAGGTTCTCTGCAACTATCACAATCAATCCATTTCCATCAATGCCCGCCTGCTGACGAGTATCGAAGGCATCACCAATATCGTCCATGAACTGGGCCACGTCATGATTCATAATATTTCCTCCAGAGGCCTGAGTAGAGATGGGGACACCCGTTATATCTGGCGGGAGGTGGCCTGCGACCTGACCATTTTCAAGCTTTGCTACGCACCGCTGAAAGGAGCTTTTTATTCCGGAAAATTCAATGACGAGTATCGGATTTATGACATGCCGCGAGTCTCATCCTTCCCCGGAGAAGAGGAATATGACTTGTATGACGACTTCCTGCTTGCTTGGATGTTCCATCTGATCCTCCACCCCAAGATCAAGAGAAGACAATCATTCAGGATTCTGTTATTGCGACTGGCGCTTATTCTGGCGGTTCTCAAGGTAAATAACTACCCGGAGCACTATTCCAGAGAGGAAACGGAATCGTGTGTTCGCAGAGTTTTTGAAACGTGTATTGCCCCGTTCATTCGAGTCAAGTATTCGCGCATGTTCATGAAGATCACTAACACAGGGCCACATGAGAAGCTACTTAATTTGAAAGATTCCTTCTGGTTGGATCTGTTCGAGCACGCGGATGATTTTCTAACCGGCGGTTTCTATGCCAATTTCGCCCTTGCCTTTGCCGGTTACCTGAATAGCCCAACGGAAGATCCCTTTCGCAAGGTTCTTGAGTACCTGGGAGCCGCGGACTCTCACGAAATCTCTCCCTACTTTAAACCGGTGATTATGATGGACCCCGTCGATCTTTTTTCCCTGGGCTCCGGTATCTTGCCAAAGGATTTCACTGACCCCGAAAGCTCCTTCGCGGCGGCCCTGCAACTGGCGGGTGTAATCAATCTGGGTTTTGTTCAACAGTTCAACTCGGCCAAGTTATTGTTCTCGGAGGGCTACCCGGGTTTTGAAAATCACCGGGATCAGCAGGCGCTCGCCAAAATGCGCCGGCTCATCAACGATTGTCTGCTTCAAGGTGAAATGAATCAAATCCGGCGTTATCTGAAAACCATCAACCGTTCTTTTGGCGTAACCCGGAAAAGTCAATCTCAACCAGGTGTTCCACGGCCTGAGCAGGTTGATCGCGACCTCATCCACCGTGCTTTGGACGGAGAAACTACTGATGATGATCAGTTGGCCGTTGCCCTATTGCATCTTTTCGGCGGCGAAAAAATCAAGATTCTTGGAAAAGAAAAATCCTTTATTTCCGGCACGGCTCAACTAACCCATGCGGATTACAGAAGTGGGCGGGCTGTTTTCCTCATCAGGCGTGGAGAGACAAAGCAAATCGACAACCTTTGGGTCGGGAATCAGGAGTCAGGACCTGTATCTCTTGTTTTGGTGCTGGATATCTCCGGATACCTCGATCCTCCCGTGGAAGAGGAAATCAAGTCTTACTTTTGCTGGATATCGCGATTGGAACTGAGGAGAATGGCCGATGCCGATTCCCGACAAGTTCTCGATCTTCTGGCGATGAAGCTGAAAGCATCCGATGAACAACGCCTTTCTCCCTATGTCAATGTCATAGATACAACTGTCATTCGGCAGGCTCTCGACGCTGAACACGTTTCCCCTGATTTGTTGATGAAGACAATTGGGCTTCGCCTAGGACTGGGTGAAACGGAAAGAATTCTAGAGGACGTGCACGGTCGTGATTTCTTTCAGGTCGAACTGCCGATGATGCCGCTCAATTTTACGGGATACGACCGCTCTATCATTTGTTATCTCCACATCCATGAGGAGGATGATTCGCTCAATGAAAGAACAGCCCAAACGATTCGAGCCTGGGAACGGGAGCGCGGTAAGTCGGTCCCTTTTGTCCTGGTGATCAACTTACGGAAAGATGATTGCAAGCTGGAAACCAGGAAAAAACAGGTCTTTTTGAGTCGTGGAGATGTATATGAACTGACTTCTGAACAATATGTCGATTCGGAAAAAAGGTCCCACTGGTTCACACGAACGGTGTTCATGAGACTTGACTTCAATGCCCAATATATACCTTATGGTACCAAAGGACCAGTTTTCGATAAGAGGTTTTTTGGGAGGGGCGATGAACTGGAACGATTGACCAAACAAGGAAAGAGGCGTGGAGGCTTGATCATCGGCCCTCACCAAAGTGGTAAGACATCTTTCTTGTTTCGGCTCGCCAAAAAATTGCATGCTGATGAAAAAAAGATCATCAATCTCACCTCAGGTAGCATCCATCATTTTTTCATGGAGACCATGCGTGCTCTGCCCGAGTCACCAGAAGACTCCGAAATCACACTTGACCTGTGGACAATAGCCATTCGTTCACAAGAGAAGCCGGTCACTTTCTTGATAGACGAGATTGACGATTTATTGGTTACCGACAGTAAGTCTCATTTCGAGATCACCAGTCGAATGAGATCTCTTCAACAGAACGGGTTTTGCCGCTTCTTTCTCTCAGGAAAAGAACATCTTTTCAAGTTTAGCAGAACAAAGGGAAATCCTCTGGTCAATTTCGGCGAAATGGTTGCCCTTTATGGGCTCGAAGAGCATGCCGCTTTGAATCTGATTACCCAACCAACACGAGAGCTTGGCTTTTCTATCAAGGGCGCTCAGGCAAAACGTATTTTCGAGGGGACCTCAGGAGTGCCTATCCTTATACAGGAGTTCTGTATTCGCCTTCTACAATACAAAAGGACAACTGGATCAAGTCTGATTGAAGATAGAGACATCAAGCAAATTGAAGATGACCCACTTTATCTTCAAAAAGTCTTCCATTTCTTTAAGCAGTCAAAAATTTATCCGGAAGCTCAACACCTTTTGATATTAGTGGGTCAGTCACTAAGAACAGGCTTGACAAGACAAGAAATCAACACTTCAATTGCCGAGGCCTACCCTGATATACTACTAGAGAATCTTGACGAAACTCTATCTTACTTGATATTTACTGGAGTACTAATTGAATTCGAAGTCGGTCATTACCGGCTTGGCCTGCCATATTTAATTAAAAAATTCGAGAAAGACCCTTCACTGGGTATGAGGGAGAGAGCTTGATTACATCTTTACAAAAAGCCCGAAATGTCATCTTTGAAACTCTTCGAGCTGATTATGTGGCTCTCCTGGCTCAAGATGATGCTGAGTTGATGGTGTTCTTTGAGCAACTTTTTCGATGTGATGACTTGCCAGTAGACATGCATTTTTTTGAGGTGTATCTTCCTGTTGATCAAGATAATTATAATGCCTTTTTGATGGAATTCCTAAGAGACCTTCATAGAAGTGTCAAGGATAAGCATCCTCAGATCGAACCTCCCGAGACCGATATATCAGCAAGCCAGGCTTTTCAACACTATCTTGACAAGCTCAAGAAGCAGCTTTCTCGTGGACTTCTTGTAATTTCTTTACATGCATTAGCTCGAGTACAATTCCAACCCCTCAAGATATTGTTGAAAAAGCTTGAAGATTATTACAAGCGCATTAAAACGGGTAACCCCTTCCGTTTCGTAGTCACTGGTGGTCGTCACCTTTGGAAGCTTTGCAGTTCTCCTGATTCCTCAATCTCTCCCTTCAACATCGCCGAGCCAATTTTAGTGCCTGATCGTTTGTTAGGGGAGCTCCAAATGCTTGATCCTCAAAGAGGAAAAGCCATTTTCGAAATGACTCATGGCGTTCCAGAGTTGATAGACTCAATCCCTGAAGGAAAGGCCCAAGTCAACATTAGTGACTTTTTTAAAATAATCAAGAAATATTGGCGAGGGTTGAGTCCTGGAAGCAAGGAAGCGCTAAAAGAAAAAGCACTAATAAGCGATTTTCCAAAATGTGAAGGCGAAACGGACCAAGGAAACATACCTGTGTTCAATATCGATCCAACGACAGATGAAACTATCTGGTATGACGCCTTTTGGCATGGTTTTCTGCGTTGTCAGAATAACAAGCTCGCTTGGCGCTCCCCCGCTCACCGGGCATTCGTAGAGACACAGGTGAAAAGCTCCTCATCTGTCCACACCCCTCAAATAGCGAGGACTCTCAGTTGGCTTCACCTTTCAGATTTTCATTTTAAAGATGAACTTAAATTGAGTGAAGAACCCAAAATCAATTGCCTCATTCGGGATATCATTGTCCCTCATCCCAAGCCCGACATGGTTTTTGTAACTGGCGATATTGCCTTCAGTGGAAAAAGGCCGGAGTATGAGGTTGCCATAAAACAATTCACCCGGCTTGCCAGGAAATTGGGTCATGATCCGAAGCTTGACTGGTTCATTGTTCCTGGCAACCATGATGTCGATAGAGGTATTAAATCTCTTCGGAAGTCTGCTCGTAAAATATTAGCAAGTAAAGAAGAGGCCGATACCTTATTGGAAGAAGCCTATACTTGGCGTATTTTCTCATCACGCCAACGTGAATTCCGCAACTTTATACGTCGGTTTTTAGGGGAAGACCGCGCATGGAAACCGTCAACACCATGGAGAGTTGAAACTTATACCAAAGATGATATAGCCGTTGCTATTCTCTGCTTAAATACCGCATGGGCTAGTCAGGATGATAACGACAAGGGGGCTCTCCTTTTTGGAGAGTTTCAAATTCGCCATGCCATCAAGGAAGCTAGAGTTCTGAAACCCGATCTGCAAATTGCTTTGCATCATCATCCCCCTGATGAATTGGTCGGCCACGACATGGATAGTTATACCGATCTTCTAAAAAGTGAATGTAATGTCCTCCTTCATGGTCATGTCCACAATCCGAAAATGGATCTTTCTTCCATTTCTGAAAACCTAGAATTGAGAGCCGGTGCTACAAATGCTGAAAATAAGGATGAACTTGCCATTCTCAGGTGCACTCTCGATTTGGACAACCGAAAAATTGAAGTCCAGGCGTGGAAATGGGAGAAGAAAAATGGCGAGCGGTGGGAACCATATAAGCTACATCTTAAAATGGGCACCGATGGAATTTGGACGCAACCTTTTCCGTCTACATGGTTCTCATATAAGGCCTGACTTTATTATCTCTCTTCGGATGTAGGGGCTTTCATTGCTGGTAGAGTAGAAGTAACCAGACCAATCCAGTGGTTCCGGCCTTTGTTGTCTACCTTGATTGGTTGATTATGCGCGCTCGAAGACCACCTGAAATGAGTGGGAGGCTTGCTAGCGCTGCCAAAAATGTAGCGCCAGAAAGCCGCACTATCTGGCCCCAATGTGCAGATTCTTTCGAAAGTTGAGTGAAGCGAGCACTTTCGAAAGAATCTACACATTGATGCCGATCATCGCCCTTAGTCAAACAAAACAAAGGCCGCGAGCCAATCACTCATGGGCGCAGGGCCGCCGGACATTCCATATTGGTTTCGGGGCGAACCATCTCGTCGTAGTCCACCATGGTCATCATGCCGTCCTTGTCGTAACCGGCCAGGGGTTCGGTTTCGTCTTTGAAACCGCCGTTGAGACGGGCTTGGAGGGCGCGCTGGTGACTCCACATGTCGAAGGCGTCCTGGTCTTCGCGGGTGATGGCGTGCATGGTGCGGAGGTACTCCGCTGTCAGGCCCATCATGCCGGAGGCCATGGCCGCGTGTTTGGCCATGGCTGGTTTGGCGTCGATGCCGTGCATCCTGGGCACGTGACCCATGTGTTCATTCCGCCACCCTCCGCAGAATCCGGTCTAAATGCTTTTTCAACAATGACTTGCATACCCTTTTAGATTGCTGATCGGAAACACGAGCCGCCTGATTTCGCCATGGCGAAATGCCCGCGAGACGCGGGCGCTCCCGGGAATACCTCATTGTTTGGTTTAACTACTTCGTTGAATGTTCGCTTCTCCGGCGCTCCCGGGAATACTCCATCGTCCGCGCCACCGGCTCGATTTCCGGCCGGTAGACCGTTACCTCTCCATGCCGTTCCCGACGGAAGGCTCGTGTGACGCCTACCAGCGATTCTCCCGAGCCGATGAACAGGTACCCTTGCGGACTCATCCAGGACAACACCTCCTCGAAAAAGGCGGCGCGGGTGGGCGGGTCGAAGTAAATGGCCACGTTCTTACAGAATACGATGTCGAAACGGGCCGGCAGCGTGCCCGGGTTCAGCAGGTTGCGCACCTCGAAACGCACCAACTGTCGCAAGTTGTCCCGTATGCGGCGGCCGCCCTCGTGGGGTTGGAAATAGCGGTCGATGAAGGCCGGGTCCACTTTTTTCCCCAGGTCGCGGTAGACGCCCTCTCGCGCCATGGCCAGGGAAGCGGGTGCGATATCCCAGGCGTGGATGCGCACCAGGCGCTCGGCGCGTTCGCCTAAAACATCCGCTGCCGTCATGGCCAGGGACCATGGCTCCTCACCGGTGGAACATCCGGCGCTGAGGACTTGTAGGGGGCGATCCCGGGTTTGTGTTTCAAATTGGGCGCGCAGCAGGTCCGCAAAAAATTCGTAGGCGGGCGGATGACGAAAGAAGTTGGTTTCATGGGTGGTCATGACCTGGACGATTTCAGCGGGCAAGGCGCCGTTCCAGTCGTCCTGAGCCTGGGCGTAGAGATCCATCAGGTCATCGAAACCGTAGGCGTTGAGCAGTGGCGATAAACGAGTTGCCAGGAGGTAGGACTTCTGCTCATCGAGGTGAATGCCGGCCATGTCCTTGAGTAACGCTTGCCAGAGTTTGAACTGTTCAGGGGTGAGTGGCATCACCTTGGCCTTAGATGATTGGAATGAGAATTCAGAAAGCCGTGTTTCCTAAAGCGAATTGCGAGGAACTGTCCGTGCATTTGGATCAGACAGGTATAATAGCCCTATTATAGCTTGATTTTAAGCAAATACGTCCTGGCATTCAAATCCAACGCTACAACCGGGGTACCTTTTCCATGGAGCATGTCGCTATTATCGGCAACGGGATCAGTGGGATCACGGTAGCGCGTTATGTCCGCAAGTTAAGCGACAAGCGCATTACCGTCATTTCGGCCGAATCCCGCCACTTCTTCTCGCGTACCGCCCTCATGTACATCTACATGGGCCATATGAAATACGAACATACCAAGCCTTACGAAGACTGGTTCTGGGAAAAGAACCGCATCGATCTGATCCACGATTACGTTACCGAGATCGACACCGAATCCAAGCGGCTGACCTTGCGAAACGGGCCCGCCGTCGACTACGACAAGTTGGTCATTGCAACCGGCAGCAAATCCAACAAGTTCGGCTGGCCGGGCCAGGACCTGGACGGGGTCCAGGGCTTGTACAGCCTGCAAGACCTGGAACTGATGGAAAAGAATTCCAGGGATGTGAACCACGCCGTCATCATCGGCGGCGGCCTGATCGGTGTGGAGATGTCGGAAATGTTTCACTCACGCGGCATCCACACCACCTTCCTCATTCGCGAGCCCCACTTTTGGGGCAACATCATGCGACCCGAGGAAGGAGCCCTTATCGGCCGTCACCTGAACGGGCACGGCGTGGAACTGAAATGCAACACCCAGTTGGACCATGTCATCGACGACGGCAACGGCCGCTGTCGCGGCGTGGTCACCGACCAGGGCGAGGAACTGGCTTGTCAGTTCGTGGGCCTGACCGCCGGTGTGCATCCCAATTTAGACCTGGTCAAAAATTCGGCGGTGGAAACCGGACGCGGCGTTATCGTCAACGAGTACCTGGAAACCAATGTGCCCGATGTCTACTCGGCGGGCGATTGCGCCGAAATCCGCACCAATCCCGACGAGCGCGGCCGCGTGGAGCAGCTTTGGTACACCGGGCGCATGCAGGGCGAGGCACTGGCCCGCACCATTTGCGGCGAGCGCACGCGCTACGATCGCGGCATCTGGTTCAACTCGGCCAAGTTCTACGATATCGAATACCATACCTACGGCGTGGTTTGGCCCGAGGACCGCGAGGGCGAGACCTCCATGTACTGGGAAAACGAGGCGGGCGACAAGTGCATGCGCTTCGTCTTCAATCAAGAAGACCGCTGCCTGATCGGCATGAACGCCTTCGGCATCCGCTACCGCCACCAGGTCTTCGAGCGCTGGCTGGCCGACAACCGGCCCTTGGAATATGTATTGACCCACCTGAGCGAGGCCAATTTCGACCCGGAATTCTTCAAGCATTTCGAGGCCGACATGGTCGACAAATACAATCAAATGAACATCGGTCCCAAAGTTACCTTAGCCAAAAAGAAAAAATTATTGGGCATCTTTTAAGAGAGAGGAGCATTCGAGATGGCACAAGCCGATGCCAGTTTGCAGCTGGTTCCCGAGGTAAATCCATACACATTGAGACCATTGAGAAAAGCCTGCCTGGTCGGGTTCGCGTTAGGCGTTCTCCTACTCGCCGCCGTTCAAACCGGGGCGCCCTACAACGTGGGATGGGCCGGACTCATCCTGGCGATTGTCTCGTCCCTGGTTTACATATTCGACCTGAGACACGACGGACCGCCGGGCATCAAGAACAACGGCATCATGCACAGCGGCGCCCTGTCGCGCGGCGCATGGGGCTGGTTCCTGGGCGTCTTCATCACCGGCTTCTACGTAATCGTCTACTTCTACCCGAGCTATGTGTCCCGCCTGATCGAAATGGTCGATCCGCTGAAGATCGCCGTCTCGGGTCAGCCCGGCGTCTCCCGCAATGAGGCGGGCGAGATTACGGGCCACAGCCAATGGTTCTTCTACGGCTTCCTGTACACCCTCTCCATTTTGGTGATGGGCGTGCGCGCCATTATGAAATACCGTCACAGCCGCTACCAGATCCTGCGAACCATTTCCGTCATGGCGGCGCAACTCTTCCTGGCTTTTCTGATCCCCGACATCCTGATGCGCCTGAACGAGGGCAGGGGCTGGTTCGCCTGGGCCAACATCTGGCCGCTGAACTTCTACGGCTTCGAACCCTGGAACCTTGACAACCTGTGGAAGAACGCCGGTTTCATCGGCCGTAGCGCGGTGGTTTGGGCGGTGGCTTCCATCATCCTGGTTACGCCCGTGCTCACCTACTTCTACGGCAAACGCTGGTACTGTTCCTGGGTCTGCGGTTGCGGCGGACTGGCCGAAACCCTGGGCGACCCCTGGCGGCAGAACTCGGACAAATCCCTGCGCGCCTGGAAGATCGAGCGCTGGATGATCCACCTGGTGCTGGTTCTGGTGGTGGTGACGACCGGCACCCTGTTCCTGCACTACCAGTTCAACATCCTGGGCGACTTGGGGAACACGCTCAAGAAATGGTACGGTTTCCTGATCATGAGCGTGTTCGCGGGCGTGATCGGCGTGGGCTTCTATCCCATCATGGGCAGCCGCGTCTGGTGCCGCTTCGGTTGCCCCATGGCCGCCGTCCTGGGCATCATCCAACGCTACTTCTCGCGTTTCCGCATTACCACCAACGGCGGGCAATGCATTTCCTGCGGCAACTGCTCCACCTATTGCGAGATGGGCATCGACGTACGCTATTATGCCCAACGCGGTGAAAACATCGTCCGCGCCTCCTGTGTGGGCTGCGGCGTCTGCTCCGCGGTATGCCCGCGCGGCGTGCTGAACCTGGAGAACGGCCCCGTGAAAGGCCGCTTCGCGGTCTAAACTGAAAACTAACCGACCGGATACAAGGTCGGATTCTTGAAGGGAATCAACGCAAGAATCACCGAGGGACTGTAAAACGTGGCCCGCTCGATCACGCCGCCGGTAAGAATGCCGGTGGCGCCTTCCTTGCGTTTACTGTCGATGCGGCTGAAGACCCGGTCGTTGGCCCGGCCCAATTCCATGCCGCCCTGCACCAGGTCGGCAATTTCATCGGGAATGAAAAAGCTGCCGGTGCGACTGCGCCCGGTGCGGTCGGCGCTTTGCACCACGATCCAGGCAAAGGCTTCCAACTTGCCCTCGCGGTTCTGCATGCCGCCTTCCAGGCCCACCCAGAAACGGGCGTCGGGCAGTTTCTCCCTTGCGCCGGCTACCCGATTCATGGCGCCGCGCAGGGTTTCACCGTCGCTTAAGGGTTGATCGGCCACGCCCGAGGGAACCGAGACCGTTTCCCACTGAAAATTCCGCTCGGGAAACATGGCGAGAAAGCCGTCCTGTACCGCCCGCAACTTGACCGGATTCCCCGAGGCAACCACCACCTTTTCCATCGCTACCCTCCGACGGCGCGCGACCGCTTTTCAAAACCAGGACATTATACCCGATCGGCAACCCAGTGCAAGCTGCCCCGGATAGACTGCACGGGCCTACACGAGCGAACGCAACCAGGTTTCTCGACTTCGGCGAACTGCCGGCCGTGCCGGCTTGTCTCGACCAGGCGTCAAATAATGACTGTTTAGCCGGCAGCACATGTAAAACTGCGGAATGAACATCTATTTCTCAGTCCAGACCGGAACGTCCCTGCAAGGGGATTTACTCGAGTTCATCGGTCATTGGCACGCTCTCGATGTGATAGACTGAAGGAGTGTCAGAGATTGACCCGGGAGGTGCCTTACTATGACCACCATCCAACTCCCTCTCGATGAGGAAACCCTCAATCGAGCTCGGCTGGCTGCCTCGCGGCAAGATGCCGACCTGGAGACGATGATCGTTAACATTGTTGTCAAACTGGCCCAATCCCAAGAAACTGCCGACCCGTTCCATGGTATGTTTGGTGATGAGCCCGAGCTTGTCGATCAAGTCGTCTCTGAAGCCTTCGATGCCCGTGAAAGGGATACACTAAGGTAGCCCCATGAAGAAGGCACTCCTTGACACCGATATCTTTTCCGAGATCCTTAAGGCAAAAGATCAGCGGGTTGCTGCTGCCGCGAAAGCTTATCACTCGATTTTTAATCGATATTCTATTTCTACAATAACTGTCATGGAAATCGTCAAAGGGTTTCATAAGATGCGGCGGGAAGATCGGCTTCAGATAGTTCTTGCTAATCTTGATTCACTTGAGATCATCCCTTTGGATCGAGAAAGTGGTATTCTCGCCGGCAGGATCTATGCGGATTTGGAGCGAACAGGTCAGCCGATCGGGAGAGCTGACCCCATGATTGCAGGAATTGCCATTGCCGGCAACTTAACCTTGATTTCCGGCAATACCGCTCATTTCCAGCGCATTATTGATATTGGCTACCCATTGGATTTGGGGAATTGGAGAGGCAACAACTGAGCATCGGGAACGACCGTTTGTCGGGCATCTTTGGTGAAGCCTATGGCCAATCAAGCCGGCGTCAGGCAATGTTGCCGGTATCGATCCATCGGGCAAAGAGCCATGGGGATCGTGAAATACCCAAAGAATGGGAAAAGCGTCAGAGATGCATTAGGCGAAACGAGCGAGCTATTCGTCAGGCAAAATCGGCATGCTTGCCTGTATCAGGCAGCGGATAGCTCAGTTTGATGGGGCAATCGCTCAGCTTTTAGGTGGCAACAGTCGTACCGACGTGTGTGGCAAAGGTTCGTTTGGTTGACACCGGGAGCCCATCAGGCAAAGGCGATATTTCCTGTTTGTAATCTATCTATGTTCAGAATACCCTCCCCAAAATTTGATTTCCGTCCTTTATCAAGGCCCTTCAGTCTTTCATTCCTCCACACCGTCGCCCTCCTCCTTGGTCCTTCCGATCATGCGCGACCACGTTCCTGCCGGTTGGCTTCACTGCAAGGCTGTCGCCGCTTGGGTGATTTCTCTTCAGATCAAGGGGAGACTTAGGTTCCTCCGACTGGAGGTTTCTGGTGATTACCTTGCGTGGCAAACGAAATCGCTTCCAAGTTCTCAATGTCGTGGAAGGTTACCGGTACCAATTACCCGGGTCTGTTCGTTTCGCTTGGCGCCAAAGGTCGTAAGGCCGAAGACCGCTTTATGGGGTTTCACACGGCTGGAGCGAGCCGGGATGACTACGACTACTGATTCCTTTCACATTACTTTTCGGGGCGCAAAGAATCAGGACTGATTTTTAGGGGAGTGACTTTTGGAATCGAGGAATCAGCACTGATTCCCGGGAGAGTGACTTTTGGAATCGAGGAATCAGCACTGATTCCCGGGAGAGTGACTTTTGGAATCGAGGAATCAGGACCGATTCTTTGGCTCTCGGTTTACCGGAACAACCAATGACAACCGGAAATAAGGCTCTTCCCAGCTATATCGACAACCAAAACCCAAAACCCAACATGGGGGCGATGCGCATCTTTTCCGGCAGGCCTCGATTTTTCCACCCGCACCGGGGCGAGGAACTATCTTGCGCCGGAGATGTGCCGATAAGCACTTGTTGAGAACCTCGATCGTCCCGGTCCCTGCTTTGGATCGCTTCGTGCCCGGGCTTTCTCACGCTACTCTTGCGGCGCGCTTCGGCGAGCGGACGGTTATAATAGGTTTCTTGACTCTATCTCATCACTGGAGCGGTCGGTTTGTCCGAAAGTGTACTCAATAAAAAGAAGCGACTCCTGATCCAACGCGATGAACTTTTGGAAGAAATCGGGCAGGCCATTTTCGAATCGGAGGAACTGCCGAACGAATTCAAGATGCTGCCCCAGGAATTCAACAGTATGGACATCCTGTTGAGCCAGTTGAAGGAGCGCTACCGGGCGCTCAAGGAAGAGCGTGACAAGGTTCGCCAGGATGTGAAAGCCATTCTCCAGCGAATGACGGTCGAGGACAAGCACTTCGAAGACGCCCTGCGGCCCAAGCGGCAACTGCGCGACGAACTGGCGTTGCGCGTGCGCTTTCAGAAGGACCAGCTGCGCAAACGCCTGCGCAAACAGCAGCTCAAACGACCACGCAAAAAAGAGGACGCGGTCATTCCGGCGGAGTTGAGGCAGGATTATGAAAAGATGCAGGGTCAGTGCGATGAGTTGGAAGGGGAGAAGGAAGCGGCTCGCAAGGCCTGCCGCAATGAGTTGAAACCCCTGGAAGATCGAGTTCAAGATCTGGACCTGACCATCCGCAAGGTGCATGCCGAGGAGGAGCAACTCTCGTCGCACCGCAAGAAACGCCTGCGCGATCTGGGCTTCTGGTACCACAACCGTCACCCGGACGCGACCGAGTTCGGTCCCCGCTTCGGCCAGTTGAAGCTGTTGCGTCTGGAGTTGGCCGAGTCCAACAAGAAACAGCCGGTGGAACTCCCTCCCCTGGAACCCGAAAAGCCTGAGGCCCGGGAGAACCGGGGCTGGATTTGGGTGGTGGTCTTCTTCCTGGTCGCCGGTGGTTTGGGGTATCTTCAGCGCACGCGCTACCGGGTTGACAATGTACCGCTGGAGGGCATTGCCGTCGCGTTTCAGGCGAATGCCTTTGACTACCGCGTCTACGCCGACCTGACCGACAACCCGCCCGCCACCCTGAACCCCGATCTGCCGGATCTGAGCGAACTGCCCGGCAGCATAGCCTTTCGCGATATGGGACCCGAGGATATTACCGCGTTTGTGGTGTCCAGGGATAAAACGGCTGAGGGCGACCTCCGCTTCTGCGGTTTGCATTTTCGTCGCGTGCCCACCCGGTTTCCTTTTCGCCTGGCTCAGGAAGGATGGACCAACCTGGCCACGGAAAAGAACTGGCGGGCCATGGTCCGTGGCGGCTGGGTTTGGATCATCCTCAATGAGCGAACCTATTTCCTGACTCCCGAGGACCAGGTGGACCGTTTCCTGGACTTGACCTACACGGACGGCGGCCCCGATCTGGTGGTGCAAAAGCCCCTTCCCGGTTTCGATTCCAACCGGCCCCTGCTGTTCGGCTACCGACGGGTGCGCTGGTTGCGCAACGGATCGGACTCCCGTTTCGAGTTGAGAACCGAGGCATTGCTCAACGATCTGCCCTTGCGTCGCGATTATGTGCGGAGCGTCTTGCCGGAAGAGGGACCGGTCCGGGTTTCCTTCGAAGGCGTCAACCTGATTCTGGAAACCACGGGGCTGCCGGTCACCGATGTCGGTTCCGAGGGTCTGCAGCGACATATCACCATGCTGGCCGATCGCGCCCTTACGCCGGCCCGCTCGTCGCAACACAATCCAAGCGGGTTACCCGCCCCGGAGAACGCCGAGGGCGAGCACAGTTTGCTGGTCTTCCGCGACAAGACCGATCACTTGGAGGAATTATTCGAGCTGCCCGTCGATCACCCCGTGGACGACCTGACTTATGACGTGCGCGGCAGCCTGTTCGCGCTGGATCAGGAGGGCCGCTCCTTGTATCGTTATGCCTTTCAAGGCGGCGGCCTGGTTCCTGACGGCCGGGTGAATTTTTCCGAGTACGACACCCAGGACGATATGCAGGATTTTCGACCCGGACGCCTGGTGCCCGCTCCTGACGGCACCGGCCTGTTATTGTTGGAAACGCGAAGAAAAGGCGGTCCTCCTCGGCTGGTCTTCGTTTCCCCGGTCAATTTACAGGTGCTCTGGGTCGAAGTGTTGCCCGAGGGCGTGCGGCGCGCCGATTGCGCCGCCTGGGATGCCGCTTCCGAACGCCTGTACGTGGGCTGCGGCAAGGGGCGGCGCACCGATGCCGGCCTGGTGGTCATCAACCGTACGGGTTATCGACTGGATGTGGAAGAGACCGTGACCCTGACCCCGGGGAGGAAGCGCACTTATATCGCCGCCATCCTGCTCACCCCGGAAGCGGCCTATCTTCAGCAATTACCCGAGGGCCGCCTGATTCGGTTCGAACTGGCCGGACACACCAGTGACGTTTTGGAACCCGATCAATTGGAGCGTTCAAACGTGGGTGACCGGGCGGGCCCCAATCATTTATTATTGAGTCGCACCGGAGAACTGTTGTTCATGTTGGACCCGCTGGGCGATTCGCGCGCCGACAAGGCCATGCGTTTAATTCGCCGTGACCGCCGGCCCGAGTTCCTCGGCAGCCTGCCTTTCAGTACCGGCGCCTTTTCCATGGTGCGCATTCCCCTTACCGACCGGCTTTGGGTCAGTCGCCCGGAAGAAGATCGCCTGATCAGCGTGATGCTGCGAAAGGGAAAACTGGAATCGAAGCAGCTGCGCCTGTTCACGCATTTCACTCCGCGTCATCTGGCCTTGGATGAATGGGGTCATCACCTCTTCGTGGCGGGCAAAAGACATCCCTGAGAGCGCAGATACCGGGTAGAATATAATTCACACCGAATTCTATGCGAATCTTCGCAAAAAATGAACAAACGCTACAGTAGGATTTGCACTTCCCGTGTCCTACATTTTTGTAGGTCTGAATTCATCCTGTTTTTGTAGTCCCATGAGCACGCTGTAAATATTCAACTTGTGGGACTCGTGTTTTGGAAAATGTAGTGACCGAAGGGCACAATCCTACATTCCCGTAGGAATTGAGAAAGACAGTAACCTACTAAAATGTAGGAAACCGACCCGTCTTGGTGTACAAAATGCCCGAAGCCTTGCCAACAAGTTATGCAAAGCCTTGGGGTGCGTCCGTTTGCCCCGGTTGGCATCGATCCTGCCCTTAGGAGGGTGCCTGATGAACGACCCCGAGTTTTGGATGGATCGTTTTTGGAGGAGAACCATGAAGTTTCGGTGCCTGATTCCACTTTTTCTCTTGTCCGCTGCCGCCATGGGAAATGACACGGTATCCGCGGAAATGTTCACGATTAACAACACCTGGATGATGGTAGCGGCCTTCCTGGTTTTTGTGATGCACCTGGGTTTTGCCGGCTTGGAAGCCGGGATGACTCAAGCAAAAAATACGGTCAATATCCTTTATAAGAATGTCGCCATATTATGCATCGGCTTGCTGACCTATGCATTGATGGGCTTCAACCTGATGTACCCGGGCGAAGAGTTCGCCGGGGCCTTCTTCGGATTTGCCGGTTTCGGTATCGGCACCGACGCCGCGGGGCTGACTTCAGCCTATAACAGCGGCTACACCTATTACACGGATTTCCTGTTCCAAGCCATGTTTGCCGCAACCGCCGCCACCATCGTGTCCGGCGCCGTGGCCGAACGCATCAAGCTGGGCCCCTTCCTGTGGTTCAGCACCGCCTACGTGGCCCTGATCTACCCCATGGTGGGCATGTGGAAATGGGGCGGCGGCTGGCTTGCCGAACTGGGTTTCCACGATTTCGCCGGCTCCACGCTGGTGCACGCCGTGGGCGGCTGGGCCGCTCTGGTGGGCGCCTGGATGTTGGGTCCGCGCCGCGATCGTTACAAAAAATGCGGTAAGCCCAACAGCATTGGGACGCACAACTTCCCGTTGGCCTTCATCGGCGTTTTCCTTCTGTGGTTGGGCTGGTTCGGTTTCAACGGCGGTTCCGTGCTTTCGGCAGATCCCGGCGGGGTTTCGCTGGTCCTGGTGACCACCAACCTGGCTGCCGCTGCCGGCGTTATGGGCGCCTTGACCGTCTCGCAACTGATTTCCAAACGCTATGACTTGAGCATGGCGCTTAACGGCGCGCTTGCCGGTCTGGTTTCCATTACCGCGGGCGCCGATGTAACCAGTCCCGTCAGTGCGATCGTCATCGGCTTGATCGGCGGCGGCCTGGTGGTACTGGGCATCAAGTTTTTCGACCGCATGAAGATCGACGATCCCGTCAGCGCCGTCTCGGTGCACCTGGTTTGCGGCGTCTGGGGCACGCTGGCCGTGGGCATCTTCGGCGTGGCCGACCCCGCGGTGCTGGGTTACACGCTCAGCTTCAAGGCGCAGCTCATCGGAACGCTTGCCGCCGGCGCCTTCTGCCTGGTGTCCAGCTTCCTGCTCTTCGGCGCGGTCAAACTGATCGCGGGCCTCCGTGTCACCGACGAACACGAGGTTATGGGCCTGGATCTTCACGAACACGGCGTTCAAGCCTACAACGGCTTTCCCTTCACGGCTTCCAATTAATTACAACAATAATTACAACCCCTTGCGGATTACGAATCGGGAGGAACCCCATGTCTTTGATGCCAAATTTCGATATCACCGGTATTTTCCGACAAAAGTTGGACCTCACCAAAACCGGAGTAACGGATGAGTTTCGGGTATCGGGGCGTGCTCCCGATTCGAATCCCTCTTCCGATGTCAAGCTGGCCACCTTCTACATGCAGCTTGCCATGCACCACTTCCGCTTCCCCGCGGTCTCGAGGTACCGGGTCTAACGGACTTCCCCCGGCCACCCCGCTCTTCGACGTTCATGTGCCGAGGCGCGGAGGGACGAGGTTGCCGACCGTAGCCCGGTACCCCTCTTTTCCAACCTGTTAATCCAACCCACCAACCAACCGTTTGACTTTAGGTTCCCCACTCACAGCCTTCCCGGAGTAGGGGAACCCGGATAGAGCAGACAGGCAAATCGTCAGGGAGATAAAAAATGAATTACTTTGTAAGTAATTCCACAGTTACCTCCAAATTGGTCATCGATCCATTCCATTGATTGAGATTTTGCCTAGGTCCGCTGAGGAGTGCCAAATGACTCGATTTTTCAAGGACAAGGTGTCCGCCGCCTGTGGCGTCGGGTTTTTAGCCGGCCTTGATAACCGGCGCGGTCGCGATCATGTGGAGCGCGCCTTGAAGGCCCTGGTCGCACTGGAGCACCGGGGCGGTACGGCCGCCGACCGTAAAAGCAGCGACGGCGCCGGCATCATGACCGAAATCCCCTTTCACCTGTTCGAGGGATGCTCCGGTTCCGGCAAGATTGCCGTGGCCATGTTGTTCCTTGACCAAAACGCCATGCGCAGGGGAACCACACTGGATCTTTTCGAAAAAACCTTTAACTTCATGGGCCTGAACATCGAAGGATACCGGGAGGTACCCCTCCAAGCCGACGTATTGGGACCCATCGCGCGCAAGACCCTGCCGGTGATTCGCCAGGCCGTGATCGCCAGGCCGGGTTTCTGCCGCACCATGGACGCCTTCGAGAAATTACTCTACAAGGCGCACAAGATGACGATGACCAAACTGCGGGACCAGAAACTGGAGAAATCACTTTACTTTTCCTCGCTTTCGGCGCGCACCATCGTTTACAAGGCCCTCTGCCGGGCGGCCGATTTGGACAAGCTTTACCCGGACCTGGCCGATCCCCGATACACCAGCCGCTTTGCCCTGTTCCACCGCCGTTTCAGCACCAATACCGCCACCGGCTGGGATGTGGCGCAGCCCTTCTCCACCATCGGCCACAACGGCGAGATCAACACCATCGCGGGTAACCGCTCCTGGTCCGCCTCCCGCGAGATGTCCATGGGCCTGCCCCACTACGAATTGATTACGCGTGAGGATATCAGTGATTCCGGCAGTCTGAACCAGATGGTCGAAGCACTGCGCTTCCGTTCCAGTATCCGCCGTTTGGAAGAGATCCTGGCGATTACCATCCCGCCCGCTCGCTCGACCTCGCCCTACTACCGGTTTTGGAGTCGCGCCATGGAGCCCTGGGACGGGCCCGCCATGGTCGCTTTCGGTGACGGGGAACGCGTGGGCGCCCGCTTGGATCGCAACGGTTTCCGACCCTGCCGCTGGGTGCGCACCAAGGATACCTTTCTACTGGCTTCCGAGGCCGGTCCCTTCGATATCGACGAACGCGATGTGGTGGAACGCGGCGCCCTGGCTGCCGGTACCGGTGTCGTCGTCCGCCTGGATCGCGGCGAGGTGGATTTCAACGACCCCGGCAGTACCGATATTGCCGAGTCCGTTCCCTCCGCCAACCTGGTTCCGCTGGAAGCGCTGAAGCCGCCCACGGAACCGTTGCACCTGGAACAACGCGGCTTGTTCGTCTACACCCGCGAGGATTTCGACCGTATTCTCATCCCCATGATCAGCACCGGCAAGGAACCTATCGGCTCCATGGGCGACACGGCGCGATCCGCCCTGCTGTCCAACCAGCCGCGTTCGTTCTTCGATTTCTTCTACCAAAACTTTGCCCAGGTCACCAACCCGCCGCTCGATTACCTGCGCGAAGGCCTGGTTTGCGACCTGACCGTACACCTGGGCAAGCGCCCCAATATCTTCGCGCCCCGCGAACTCATCCCGCCTCGTCCGGCAATTGAAACACAAGGTCCCGTACTCAGTCTGGGCGAAATGGCCTATATCGACACCCTGCCGGAGAAAGCCGGCGAAGGACCGGTCATTCGTCGCGAACTGGCCATGACCTTCCCACGCGAATGGGACGCCGAGGGACTGGAGCGCCGCCTGAAAGAACTGGAAGAAGAAGCGGTCGAAGCGGTCAAAGCGGGTATCTCCCTGCTGGTGCTCAGCGACCGTAACGCGAATAAAGAAAACCCGCCGGTGCCCAGCCTGCTGGCCTTGCGCGCCGTGGTGCGCGCCCTCAACCGACGCGGCCTGCGCCTGGAAGCCTCGCTGTTGGTTTGTTCCGGCGAGATTCGCGAGACCCACCACGCCGCCGCATTGGTTTCCTTCGGGGCATCCGCCGTTTGTCCCTACCTGGCTTTGGAAATTGCCCGATATACCAATCATCCCAAGCTGAAGACCATGTCTCCCGACCGGCGCGAGCGAAATCTGATTGACGCCCTGGTGGGCGGCCTTCAAAAGATCATGTCCAAGATGGGTATCTCTGTAGTGCGCAGTTACCAGAGCTCGAAGCTGTTCACGCCCATGGGCCTGGACGCGGAACTGATTCGCTACTATTTCAAGGGATTAGAAAGCCCCATCGGCGGCGTGACGCTGCTTGGGTTGGGCAAAACCATCCTGCAACACACCGAACGGCCCGTTCAGGAGAAGCCGCTCCACATCTATCTCTACAAGGAACAGAACCGCGGCCAGGAAGGTGAAAAACATGCGATGACCAATAGCGCGAGCAAGGTGATCCACCGAATGGTGCACGAGGAGGACCCGAAAACTGCTCTTTCCGATTACAACGCCTACCTGGATCTCACCCAACGCGCCGATCCGGTGAACCTGCGTCACCTGTTCGACATCCAACGCTCCGGCCAATCCTTGCCTATGGAAGAGGTACAGGATCGAGCAAGCATCCTGGCCACCTTTGGTTCGGGCGCCATGTCCTTCGGAGCCATCAGCGCCGAGTCCCAACGAGACATCTTCAAGGCCATGCAACGCCTGGGCGCCCGCTCCAACAGCGGTGAGGGCGGCGAAAACCCCTTCTACCACATCGACGGCACCACCGCCGACACCAAGCAGGTGGCTTCCGGTCGCTTCGGCGTGACCGCTGCATACCTGGCCCCTGCCCGGGAGTTCCAGATCAAGATGGCCCAGGGCGCAAAACCCGGCGAGGGCGGTCAACTTATGGGCGTGAAAGTGAGCGGTGACATCGCCAGGGCTCGCCATGCGATCGAGGGCTCGGACCTGATCTCGCCGCCGCCCATGCACGATATCTATAGTATCGAGGATCTGAAACAGCTGATCTATGAACTGAAGCAGTTCAAGCCCGAGGCGCGTGTCAGCGTGAAGCTGGTGTCGGGCGTGAACATCGGCACCATCGCCGTGGGCGTGGCCAAGGCGGGCGCCGATATCATCCACATCGCGGGCGGCGACGGCGGTACCGGCGCGGCAGCCTTGGGTTCCATGAAACACGCCGGCCTGCCCTGGGAACTGGGCCTTGCCGAGGTACATCGAGCCCTGACCGAAAACGACCTGCGCGATCACGTTACCCTACGCGTGGACGGCGGGCTGCAAAACGGCCGCGACATCGTCCTGGCCACGTTGCTCGGTGCGGAGCAATACGATTTCGGCAAGCTGTTGTTGGTGGCTCAAGGCTGCGTCATGGCGCGCATTTGTGAAAAGAACACCTGTCCCACCGGCATCGCCACCCAAGATCCCAAGTTCAAGGCCAAATACAAGGGTCGGGTCGAGGACGTGGAGCGCCTGTTGATCCAGGTTGCCGATCATGTTCGCAGGCTCCTGGCCGCCATGGGCGCACGGAACCTGACCGAGTTGGTCGGCCGAACGGACCTGCTGGAAGCCAGGCCGCACTTACGCGAACGCCTGGCCGAACGCGGCATCGACCTGAAAACCTTCACGGCGACGGCGGTACCGCTGGGCCGGAAGCAGCCGGGGCTGTTCTTCGAAGGTGTCAACAGCTTGAACCAACGGGTGGTCAACGAGGCATGGACCACGGGTAATATCGACCGTGAGATCCACCTGTCCTACCCCATCTGCAACCGCGATCGCGGCGTCCCGGCCACACTCTCGGGTCGCATGGCGGAGTGGCAACACAAAAACCGAAATACCGACAGCCCGGTGCGTATGGACCGCAAACCGCACGGTACGCGTCACCTGACTTTCCGAGGCAGCGCGGGCCAGGGCTTCGGCGCCTTCCTAAGCGAGGGCATGGAAGTCACCTTGTGGGGCGAAGCCAACGACTCGGTGGGCAAGGCCATGTCCGGGGGATGCCTGGTGGTCAGACCGAGCAGCGATGCCCAATTCGACGCGGCGAGTAACGCCATTGTCGGTAATTGTGTCCTTTACGGCGCCACCGGCGGCACGCTGTACGCCCATGGCCGGGCGGGTGACCGTTTCGCCGTGCGCAACAGCGGCGCAATCGCCGTGGCCGAGGGAGCGGGCCTTCACGCCTGCGAATACATGACCGGCGGCACCGTGGTGTTGCTGGGCGGCACCGGCGCCAACGTGGGCGCCGGCATGACGGGCGGAACCGTCTACCTGTTCAACGGGGACGACGAGGTGGTGAACCGACATTACGTCACGCCGGTTCCCTTGGAAAACGACGATCGCCGAATGCTGACTGAACTTCTGGAGGATTACCAACGCCAAACCGGCAGCCGGACAGCCGCCGATTTGCTGGCACAAGGACCGCGAGCCCTGGACCGATTCCGCAAATATCTACCGCATAAAACGGCGGGGATACGCGGTCTGGTTCCGCGCAAACGGGCCTGAGAAAACTTGGCAACCCAGCGGAGTGGTTCTCCGTGCGGTACTACCGACCGCGAAACGAACCATTTCCCGGACCGGAACCCGGGAAACCCTCCTGCCTCGATCCGTGTTGTGAGATGCCCTTTAAGCGGCACGGGTCGGGGGAGTCCTTCCTCCAAGGGGCGAACAGTCGAT